>ONOC01000038.1 GCA_900319355.1 uncultured Eubacteriales bacterium
GACGGGCGTCCAGCACGTCATCGTCACGGCGACGAGCTTGCCAGCCGCTGAGCAAGTGCATATTATCAATCGTATCCAGCCGTATGTCAAGAATGTTATCTTCGTGCCGGACCTCCTCGGTGCGCCGGTCAGCAACATGGACATCGACGGCCTGCTCGACAACAGCCTGATGCTGCTGCGCTTCCGCAACACGTTCCCGGCTTTCGCCCCCGGCGCGAAAATTACCGTTGAACAGCAGGAACATAGCCTAACCTTCACCTGGCAAAACAACGGCAGCCAGGCTCAGCTTCATGCAAACCTGAAAGACTTCTCCTTCTCCGCTGTCGGCACGAACGCCGAAGGGAAAACCGAATGCTCCCTGACCAACATGGCCTGACCGATCACCGCATCAGAAAGGAGCAATCCTATGGACTGTGACAAAATCCTCGATATGCAATTCAAAATGACCGACGCCGGACGCATCGACCGGGTCCGCGACCTGTATACCACCTTCAACCCGGACGTGGATTTGGAGGCCATGAAGAAAAGCGGTTATGTAGACGCGCTGTATGCCATGATGGAGCCGGTGCTCATGAGCTTTGACGATTACGATCCCCGGGTGCTGGCGTACTGGGCAAAGCGCGGCATGGTGAAGGAAAGCCACGGCGCGGACAAGCCCATGAGCTGGAGCGAGTACGAGAGCAAGACTGGCTATCACTGGGAAGATCCCAACCGGCAGGGTCTGCAGAACCTGGCTAAACGCTGGAACGCCTTTGTGCCGGTGTCCGCTTTCCGGGAAGAAAACAAAGGCCGCCGCTATCCCGTGGTGGTCGCGCTCCACGGCGGGTTCAATCCCATCAGCATCATCGACGGCTGGGGCTTCGTGCAGGAAGCCGCCCGGCGGGAATGGATCGTTATCGTGCCCACCATCGAACTGGACGATGTGCTGGATGAGATTCTGGCTGACGTGAAGAAGCTGTATCCGGTGGACGAAAGCCGCATCTATGCCATGGGCTTCTCCTACGGTGGGTTCATGTCCAACCTGCTTGGCTGTAAACGGCCGGACGTTTATGCTGCCGTGGCGCCCTGCGGCGCGCCCATCAGCGACGGATACACGGAAAAGGCGCAGGGGCCGGAACCGCAGAAGCCCTTTGACGGGAAAAGCCGCGCAAAGGCTATGGGCGTTTATATGCCCATCATCAACGTCAACGGCAACCTGGACGGCAACCGCTTCCCCCTCTACGATTTCGTCGTGCCCAGCGACATGCCGCCCTCCATGCGCTCCATCACCGCACAGACCCTCCTGGACGGCATCAATTGGTGGGCCGACGTAAACGGCGCGCAGCAGATCAAAATGGAAGACGTGATGAAACTGAAGGAAACCGCCCCCACGGAAGCGGAAAAGTATCTGGGCATTATTATGGATGAGACTGCAAACTACGGGATCGCTACGTACAAGAGAATATACGGCGACTGGACCAGCAGCCGCATGACGAGCTGGAAAGGCGCGCTGCTGGATAATTCCATCACGCCGATTCAGCAGTACAGCTATACGACCGGAAAGAATGCAACGGATTCCGCGATGATTATTGATGCGATGGATATCCTGTATTCCAATACGGTGGACGGCTTTGTGCTGGTTTCGTCGGACAGCGATTTTACCAGACTGGCAGCGAGGCTCAGAGAAGCCGGCAAGATGGTCATCGGCATGGGAGAGACAAAAACACCCCAGCCGTTTATCTCCGCCTGCAATCATTTCAAATACCTCGACATGCTGTATGAGAAGAAGCAGGACGAGGGCGATGACGCCGATGACAGTCAGGAGCTGACGCAGGATGCGCCGGCGGCTTCCGTAAAGGAAGATAAGGCTTCCAGAGGACGCCAGGGGAAGACTGCTGCGAAAACGGCACAGAAGACGACAAAGAAGAAGGTCAGCACGGCGGAGCAGCGTGCGCTGGAGAAGAAGCGTCAGAAGGATCTGAACCGCGTGCGCAAGACGCTGAATCAGATCATCGAGAAATATTCGGATGACGACAACTGGATCCGTTCCAGCCGCCTCGCGGAGGAACTGCAGAAGCGTATGCCTGAATTTGATGTGCGTAACTTCGGATTCAATAAGTTCTCTTCGTTTATCAAGTCGCTCGGCACCTATGAGTGGGACGAGCAGGAGACGTCAAACGGGCGCAGGGAGATCCGGTTCCGCCTGAAGGATTACATGAAGGCTTTTGTTTAAGAGACGGCTCGGGAGGCTGATGATGAAATTTACGAAAATGCATGGTGCCGGCAATGATTATGTCTACGTGAACTGCTTCGAGGAGAAGATTTTTGAACCGTCGAAGCTCGCCGTAAAAATCAGCGACCGCCACAAGGGCATCGGCTCGGACGGGCTGATCCTGATCTGTCCTTCGGACAGGGCGGACTGCCGGATGGAAATGTATAATGCGGACGGTTCCCGCGGAAAAATGTGCGGCAACGGCATCCGCTGTGTGGCGAAGTATGTCTATGACAACGGGATCGTGCCGAAGACACACATGACGGTCGAGACTGACGCCGGGCTGAAGGAACTGGACCTGACCATTGTCGGTGACAGGTGCAAAAAGGTGAAGGTCAATATGGGGGCCGCGGAGCTGATCGCAAAGAAGGTTCCGGTGATCTCCCCGAACAAGATTGCGATGTACGAGCCCATAGAAGTGAACGGTGACAGCTATTTTTACACAGCGGTTTCCATGGGCAATCCGCATGCGGTCCTGTTCCTGGATGATAACCCTGCCCTCGGCAGATACAGCATGAATCCGGAGGAAAATACGGAGACGGGTCTTGCGGATCTGAAGAACCTGAAGATAGAGGAAATCGGTCCGTCTTTTGAAAATCATGCGAATTTCCCGGAGCGGATCAACACAGAGTTTATCCGCGTCCTTTCACATGACACGATCGAGATGCGCGTGTGGGAGCGGGGCTCCGGCGAGACGCAGGCCTGCGGTACAGGCGCCTGCGCGGCGGCAGTGGCGGCCGTGCTCAATGAAAAGGTGGACAGGGATGTGCCGGTCACGGTGAAGCTTCTCGGAGGCGACCTTGTGATCCGCTGGGACGAGAAGAAAAATCAGGTGTTCATGACCGGCCCGGCCGTGACGGTATTCACCGGCGAGATTGATATAAAGGAGCCGCTTTTCGATCCGGAGAGCTGATCAGAGCATGCCTGAAACGTGTCAGTTCAGTAATCCTCAAGGAAGCTGTGGCGGACGCCCCGGCGGTCCTTGTAGCCGGTGACGGCGCTGAGGCAGATGTTGTCCATGCTGCGGAAGATGTTTCCCTCGACGGAGGGTGTCGTCTTTTTCAGTTCGGCGATCAGCTGCTTCGCTTCCAGTCTTCTGGAGACGCCGGCGTTTTCATCTTCAATCGAACACTGATCTGTGAAATGGCAGGCGCAGCGGATGAAATGAAGTCCGTTGCTGTCCCGCCATTTTTTTATGTCGCTTTCACGCACGAGATAGAGCGGACGGATCAGTTCCATGCCCTCGAAATTGGTGCTGTGCAGTTTGGGCATCATGGTCTGCACCTGTCCGCTGTACAGGATGCTCATCAGCGTGGTTTCAATCACATCATCATAGTGATGACCGAGTGCGATCTTGTTGCATCCGAGATCCTGTGCATGGCGGTAGAGGTACCCGCGGCGCATTCTGGCGCAGATATAGCAGGGTGACTTCGGAATATTGTCCACCGCGTCAAAAATCCCCGACCGGAATACGGTCAGGGGAATGCCGAGGATGGCGGCGTTGGTCTGAATCATGCCGAGCGTTGTGTCGCTGTAGCCCGGATCCATGCAGAGATAGCTGACTTCAAACGGGATTTTGTTTCTGCGTTTCAGCTCACGGAAACACATGGCCATCAGCATCGAATCCTTGCCGCCGGATATGCAGCAGGCGATGTGATCGCCGGGCTTCAGCAGCTCATAATCCGTGATGGCTTTGACAAACTTCCCCATGATTTCATGACGGAAGCGTTTGCGGAGTGATTTTTCCGCCTGTTCCCGTTTTTCCGTATCACCGGTTTCCTTTTTCATGCCCTGAAGCAGCCAGTTTCCGTATCCGCCATCGAGCAGGAGGACAGGGTATCCCTGATCACAGAGACGGTCTGCCGGCTCGCGCGACGGGATGCCGGACATGCAGAAGAGGACGATGAGGCTGTCTTCTCTGAGCGCTTTGCCTGAGGTCTCAAGTGCCTGTGCCAGACTGAAATCATCGGAGAGAAGGGTACTTCTCGGAATTCTGACCGCGCCGGGAATGGTCCCTGCCCGGAAATCTTCTTCGTTGCGCACGTCAATGAGAACCAGCCGGTCCGGTTCCTCCGTCCTTATTTCTTCCAGTCTGTCCGGACTGATCAGCGGTGCTGCCATATCCATTCCTCCTCTTTTCCGGCGCCGGCATCATTTTTCCCGGGGGATTCTGCCTTCCCGGCCTGTGATGCCTGAGTTTTATTCCATGCCGATTATACGTACCGTTTTCACGGTTTGCAATCCCCGGCTGCGGACAGACGGGAAACTGACACAATCCCGTTTCTGTACCTTGCCGCATCGGCGAAGGAATGTTACCATCAGAGCAATGTATCTTATAATGTTACCATTAGAACAATGTATCTTATCATGACTGGATATGCTGAAAATGAGAAGTTTCCGTCATACACCTGGTATGACGGAACGTCAGAAGAAAGGAAATACTCATGGGTGAGAACGAAAATACAAAAGCAGCGGAATCTTTTGATCTGATTATTATCGGCGGAGGAACGGCCGGCCTTACCGCGGCTCTTTACGCAGCAAGGGCCGGGGTCTCCGTACTTGTGCTGGAATCCGGAAGCATCGGCGGCCAGATCGCGGTATCGCCGGAGGTGGAAAATTATCCGGGCATTCCGAAAATCTCCGGTGCTGAACTGGGTATGATACTGAAAAAACAGGCAGAGTCGTTCGGCGCCATCGTGCGGCTGGAGAGCGTGAAGTATGTGGAGAATGTTCCGGAGGTCGAAGGCGATGAGGCGTGCGGACGGATGCTGAAGAGGGTGGCGACCCGCAGACATCTCTATACGTCGAAGGCGCTGATTCTTGCGACCGGCGCGGCAAACCGCCGTCTGGGCGTGGCAAGGGAGCAGGAGCTGACGGGCAGCGGCGTTTCCTACTGTGCGGTCTGCGACGGCGCATTTTTCCGCGGGAAGGATGTGGCTGTTGTCGGAGGCGGCAATACGGCACTTGATGATGCCTCCTATCTTGCGGATATCTGCTCTAAGGTATACCTGATTCACAGAAGGGATGAATTCCGGGGCAATCCGGAGACAGCGGAGAAACTCTCCGCAAAACCGCAGGTGGAAATGGTGATGAGCAGTCAGGTCACGGAGCTTTTGGGTTCTCCGGTGCTCACGGGCATATCGGTGGAGAACCGCGTGACAGGAGAAGTAAGGCAGATTCCTGTCAGTGCTCTCTTTGTTGCGGTGGGACAGCAGCCGCAGAATGAAATGTTCCGTTCCCTCGTCGATCTGACCCCGGGCGGATATATCGCTGCCGGTGAGGACTGCATGACCCGGACGCCGGGCGTTTTCGCCGCAGGAGACTGCAGGGACAAAAAGGTTCGCCAGCTGACGACAGCTGCCTCCGACGGTGCTGTGGCCGCACTGGCGGCAGCGGATTACATCCGCTCTTTCTGAGACAGGAAAGAAGCGGGCAATACAGCCGCACGCTGTGTAAGGGAAGAAACACGGAAATACGGCCACGGGCTGTGACCGGAAGGCATACGGGAAATGCATCCGTAAAGCCGCAGTCTGTGACAGAAAACAGAAGGGTGATTTTAATTTATGAAAATAATTGCAGTGATTGCCTTCATTGCCATGTACGTACTGATGACGCTGTTCATGAAACGGCGTGTCTGGATCGTACTTGCCGCGGCAGCATTTTTTATCATTTCCGGCATCATTTCACCGGGCAATATTCTGCCGTCGATCAACTGGAATGTTATTCTGATGATCACCGGCACGATGATCCTCGTGGACTATTTCATTGCATCGAAAATGCCGAACCGGATCGCGGATATGCTGCTTGACAGGGCACCGAACGTCATGTGGGTGACGATCTTCATGTCACTTTTTGCAGGGGCGATCTCGGCCTTTATCGATAATGTGGCCACGGTCCTGATGGTGGCACCTGTCGGGCTTGCGATCTGCAGAAAACTGAAGATCTCGCCGGTGCCGATGATCCTTTCCATCGCGGTTTCCAGCAACCTGCAGGGCGCGGCGACGCTGGTCGGAGATACGACGTCCATCATGCTCGGCGCCTACGCCGGCATGGATTTTACGGATTTCTTCTGGATGGCCGGCCGACCGGGCATGTTCTTCGCCGTAGAGCTCGGCGCACTGGCGACGGTTCCGGTGATGATGTTTCTGTTCCGCAGGGAAAAGGATCCCGTTCATGCCGAGGAGAAAACAGCAGTCACCGATTATATTCCGACCATTCTGCTGATCAGCATGGTGGTGGCGCTCATTGCGGTTTCGTTCAACAAGAACAAGCCGGAGCTGACCAACGGCGTCATCTGCTGCGTCTGCGCGGCGATGATGGTCCTGCTGGATATCTCCAGGACCGGCAGCACGGAAGAAACAAAACATGCGCTGAAGAGCATTGATTTCGAGACGGTTTTTCTTCTGATCGGTCTGTTCATCGTCATCGGAGGGGTGACGGAGATCGGCATCATTGATGATATCGCGGGCTGGATCGCCAGAACAGGAGGAAACAATCTCTTCCTTCTTTATTCGATTATCGTCTGGGGATCGGTTGCGGCTTCCGCCTTCATTGACAATATTCCCTATGTGGCAACGATGCTGCCTGTGATTACGGGCATTGCCGCGACACTGAAAATTTCACCGTATGTGCTGTATTTCGGACTGCTCACCGGAGCAACCCTGGGCGGCAATCTGACACCGATCGGTGCCTCCGCCAACATCACCGCAACCGGGCTTCTGAAAAAGCAGGGATACGATGTCAGCTTCCGGGATTTTATGAGGATCGGCGTGCCGTTTACGCTGACGGCAGTTGTCGTCGGGTATCTGTTTATCTGGTTTGTCTGGAACGGCGCTTGACAGAAAAAAAGAAAGTGATAAGATGGTGTCAGCACTCAATAGTTATGAGTGCTAACATCATCTTTTTTTCGTTACATGAATTTTTCAGGAGGTATACATACACATGGATGAACAATATCTGATTATCCCCACATACGACACCGTTATACTTCCGGATGTGGATTACCAGCTGAATATCAAGGGACTGACCAACGACGAGATCAGCAGAATTAAAATTGATAATAACAGAGCCATCCTTCTGCCCATCAAAGAGATGAAAGACAGAGACAAGATGACCATGGATGATTTCTTCGGACTCGGTGTGCTGACGGACGTGCTTGAGATTGAGGACACGCCGCAGGGAACAAGGGTACACGCGCAGACCCGCGAGAAAATCAGAATCACTTCGGTCAATAATAACGGAGAGATTCTGGACGGTACTTTTGATGTGCATGAGGAGTACTCGGACATCACGCTGAAAGGTGAACAGGAGCTGCTCGACAGTCTGAAAAAGACAGCGGGAGAGTCAACCCGGTACTTCCAGGGCGGCGAGATGGCCAAGAGCTATATTGACGGTATCAAGACGATCAATGAGTTCGGCGCCATGTTCGGACAGTTCCTCGATCTGTCCAATGAGGAGAAATACAAGCTTCTCGAGACAGATTCGCTGAAGGAAAGAGGCCTGAAGCTGAAGGAGGCGCTGATGCGTTTTCTGGGCACCATTGAGATGCAGGCCGATCTCAATGACAAGTACAATGACACGGAAGGCGCTTCGTATAAGAAGGCAGCGATTCAGAAGCAGATCGGACTTCTTCAGGAAGCACTTGACGACATGGATCCGGAGGCGGTTTCCGAGGAGGATTCCTACAAGAAGAAGATTGAGGCTTCCGGCATGCCCGAGGAGTGCCGCAAAGAGGTGGACCGGGTGCTGAAGCGCTACATGGAATCTCAGCCGAATGACCCGGAACGCAATTCCATGGAGAATTATCTGGATTTTGTCACGGAGCTGAAATGGAAGCCGGACGAACTGCCGGATATTGATCTGGATCACGCGAAGAAGGTGCTTGACAAGGATCACTACGGCCTGAAGAAGGTAAAGGAAAGAATCCTGCAGCAGATCGCAGTCATGAAGCTGAAGAACAAGAACACCGGCACCATTCTTCTTCTGGTCGGCGCACCGGGTACCGGAAAGACTTCACTGGGTAAATCCGTGGCGGAAGCACTGGGAAGAAAATATGTGAGGATCAGTCTCGGCGGCATTCGCGATGAGGCGGAGATCAGAGGTCACAGAAGAACCTATGTCGGCGCCATGCCCGGCAGAATCATGGACGGCATTAAGAGATCCGGCGCCATGAACCCCGTGGTTGTCCTGGATGAGGTCGACAAAATCATGCAGGGCGGTTTCGAGGGAGATCCGTCGTCGGCGCTCCTGGAGGTGCTGGATCCGGAACAGAATAATTCCTTCGTGGATCACTACATGAATATTCCGTATGATCTGTCGAATGTGTTCTTTATCTGTACCGCCAATGACACCTCGACGATTCCGCAGCCGCTGCTCGACCGTATGGAGGTAATCCAGCTTCCGGGTTATTCTCCGATCGAGAAGGAGCAGATCGCAAAGCTTCATCTGCTGCCGCGCGCGATGGAAGATGCCGGCATTAAAAAGAAGAACCTGAAGGTCAGCATCGGCGCCATCAGAAAAATCGTCTCCGAATATACCATGGAGGCCGGCGTCCGCGGTCTGAAGAAACAGCTTGATGTGCTCTGCCGTCACGCTGCGGCCGATATTGTCCGCGAGATGGAGAACAAGGATAAGGATGCTTCGAAGAAGGATGTGAGAACGGCCGCCGGCAATGCGGCGGAGACCGAGAAGAAGACCTCGCAGGCGGCGAAGGAGAAGATTGTCCGCATACTGCCGGACGGCACGGTTCAGCTTGTCGTCACCGAGGCGAACCTGTCCAAGTATCTGGGCAATCACATTATCATTCATGACCGTGTGCAGAAGAAAAATCCGGCCGGCATTGTCACCGGTCTTGCCTGGACCCAGGCGGGCGGCGAGATTCTCTTTATCGAGTCGACGGCCATGAAGGGGAACGGACAGATTCAGCTGACCGGTCAGCTCGGTGATGTGATGAAGGAATCGGCGTCCATTGCGTATTCGCTTCTGAAGTCGTACTATATTAACGACAAGACGATGAATTTTGACGACAAGAACATTCATATCCACGTTCCGGAGGGCGCTGTTCCGAAAGACGGACCGTCCGCGGGCGTCACGATGTTCACGGCACTTGTTTCACTGATCACCGGCATTCCGGCGCCGGCGGATCTGGCCATGACCGGCGAGATTTCTCTGCGCGGTCAGGTGCTTCCGATCGGCGGTCTGCCTGAGAAGCTGATGGCAGCGGAACGTGCCGGCGTGAAGAAGGTGCTGATCCCGAAGGACAACGTCCGCGATCTGGATGATGTGGCGGAGGAGGTGCTGAAGCACCTGACCATCGTGCCGGTGGAGAATGTCCGCGAAGTCATTAAAGAAGCGCTTGGCGTTGAGCTTCCGAAGAATGTCCGACCGGATTTTCATGAAAAGCCGGAAGACCGGTCCGATAAAGACTGAGCACCGGCGGGGACAGTTCTGCGCCGCGCATGGCAGGTCCCCCTTATGGAATGTAAAATCATTGCCCGCATTCACTCGGATTTTCCGACAAAGTTCGGCATTCCGAGACAGAGCGGGCTTGCGGAAACAAAAGCAGAAATTATCTTTGAGCCCGGGTACGCGTCGGAGGACGCCGTGCGCGGGCTCGAAGGCTATTCTTATATCTGGCTGATCTGGGAGTTTTCCGAAAGCGTCGGGAAGAAAGTACACCCGACCGTCCGGCCTCCGAGGCTCGGAGGCAACACGAGAGTCGGCGTTTTCGCCACCCGTTCTCCCTTCAGACCGAATCCCATCGGCCTTTCTTCCGTCAGACTTGACAGCGTGGAAATCCGCGAAGGCACAGGCCCGGTCCTTCATGTGACCGGGGCGGATCTGATGGACGGTACGCCGATTTTTGATATCAAACCCTATCTTGTTTATGCCGACAGCCACCCGGATGCTTCGTCCGGTTTTGTCGATTCGGCTGCACGGCGCTCCCTTACCGTACAGTACCGTCTTGCAGACGGGCTGGACCCGGCGCTGATTTTTTCCGAAGACAGACTGAACGCTCTGACAGAGGTCCTGTCACAGGACCCGAGGCCGTCTTATCAGAAGGATCCTGAGCGCATCTACGGCATGTCCTTTGCCGGTCACGAGGTGAAGTTCCGCGTTGAGGGGGAGATGCTGACGGTCACGGAAATCACGCCTGCCGCAGACTGATGAAGGGCGCCGGCCGGCTGACAGGGTATTCCGGCCGGACCGCGGATGCATCATCCTTTTCGCTCCGGTCACATTCGCCGTGTATCTCCATCGGTCATTCTTACCTGAAAGGCGGCGCTGCGGAACGCGCCTGCTGACGCAGGCTTGAACGGGTCCTCGCGCTTATCGCCTTATCAGGTTCGACTGACCGGGAGATACATCGGCTCTGGGGAGATACATCGGCTCTGCGAAGTCGCTCAAAGGATGACGGCATCCGCGGTCCGGCTCGCCCTGCAGACGTCAATGTACGCCCGGCAGAAGGGTATGACGTGGAAGTTGCCGTAAGAATCTGATATAATAGCGGGACGGCACAGGGCCGGCAGCACGTCAGACCTGCGTCAGGAACAGGAGAAAGCCATATGGAAGAAGCAAAACAGGAAAACGGCACATCGGCTGTCCGGGAGCAGCCGGGTGAAGCGTCGCAGGAAAAACAGCAGTCCGTATCGGCGCTTGCCGCGGAGAAGGAGCGCCTGGAGCAGGAGCAGCAGAACTGCGCCTCAAAGGTCTACAGGACGGAGTTCCTTTCTTCACTGATGAAGGGCGTGACGGTACTGGGTGTGGTGCTGATCATTCTCTGCGTGACACTGGGCATTTTCATCAGCAATTTTATCTGGTTCGGCATAACGTTTGCCATTGTCACGGTCATCTGCTTTGTGATATACAGAAGGTCTGCCCGCAGGTTACGTCTTCTGCGGGAAAGAAGAGAAGAACTTCGCCAGGCGTATTCGGAGGTGTGCGGCAGATATGATGCGGCACAGGAGCACTGATCGGAAGAGACCAGGAGATTTTTTATGAGTAAAAAGTACAGTGATTCAGATGAGGATATCCGCGTGCCGGATTATGATATGCGCTATGAGAAAAACAGCGGCAGCGGCCGGCAGCAGGAAGAGCATCTGAATTATTATCAGAGGATGCAGCAGGAGCAGCGAAGAAAGAACGGCAGAGGCGATGCTTCCCGCAGCGGACAGTATGATACGGGCGTTTTCGGACCCGGAGATACCTACAGTACGCAGGAATTCCGCAATCTCCGTTCCGGACAGGACGATCTGCAGAACGGAGCGGCATCCGGCGCGGGCGACGGTTCGGATTATTATCATGGCGCGGGAGGCGCAGGATACAGGCAGCCGGACGACCGGGAAACGGATGATTTTGATGAGGCGGATATCGGCGATACCTATGATTTCGGCCGCCCTCACAGACGGAAGAAACCGGTCAGCCGGTATGATGATTATGATGACAGAGGCGGGTACGACAGAAGAGACAGATATGACGACAGAGACCGGTATGACGACAGAGACCGGCGGCGCGCGAGAAAGAAAAAGAAGCGACATCCTGTCAGGAATTTTTTCATCGTACTTCTCGTCATCATCCTGATTCTTGCGGGTGTCATCGCCTTTCTGCTTCATATGCTCTACAGCAGACTGAACCGGGTGGATCCTGTGGCGGATACGACGGCAGATGAGGCGGCAGAAGCGGCAGGCTATACGCCGTACAGCGAGAACGGTGTCATGAATGTCCTTCTGATCGGAACGGATGCCCGTTCTGACGGCAGCACGGACGGGGAACGCACGGACTCCATGATGATCTGCAGCCTGAACCGCAACACGGGAAAAATCACGCTGGTTTCTCTGATGCGTGATATGTATGTGGACATCGCCGGTGACTACGGCACGGAGCGGCTGAATGCCGCCTACGAATACGGCGGCATGGAGACGCTTGACGAGACGGTGCAGCAGAATTTCCGGATTGATATCAACGGAAATATGCTGGTGGATTTTGACGGCTTCCTGACGGCGCTGACTTCAGTGGGAAATCTTCATCTGACGCTGACACAGGAGGAAGCGGATTATCTGAACGCAAATCCGGGACTTGGTTCTTCGAATGATGTCGTGGAAGGCGTATCCTGGAACCTGACAGAGGGCGACAACGAGCTGAAACCGGAGCAGGTACTTGCGTACAGCCGGATGCGATATATAGGCAATTCTGACTGGGACAGAACGACCCGTCAGCGGAAGGTGATTCAGGCCGTGGTCAGCAAGCTGAAGAAAAATCCGCTGCTGATCCCCAAAGTGGCGGACAGTGCGGCACCCAGCCTCACAACCGATATGACAGACGCGTATCTGACCCGGGCCATCGTCTATGCGCTGCTCTGCGGTACGGATATGAATTCCTATCTGATTCCGGAAGAAGGACAGTATACGGCGGAAACAACAGCAGCCGGTGCACAGGTGCTTGTGCCGGATCTGGATGCCTGCAGGAAGACGCTCAGAACGGAACTGTACGAAACGTCCGGCAGCGATAAGGATTCGTCCGACGGCAATGCATGGAATTCGCAGGACGGGACAGAGACGCAGAAGATAACAGATACGCAGCAGACGACCGGTACGGAGGATACGACAGAAGAAAACGGCACCGATCCATCCATGATCGACCCGACGACAGGGGAGGTCTGGGCGGACCTCGACGGCGACGGCCAGCCGGATGTGGATATGGACCACGACGGTATTCCGGATTCCTGGGGCGATACCTGGTGAATGCCGCCGGCCGGAAGTGACGGCAGAGATGATGCCGCCGGCTGAAAGTGACGGCAGAGACGATGCCGCCGGCTGAAAGTGGCGGAAGGGACGATGCCGCGGGCTGAAAGTGACGGCAGAGACGATGCCGCCGGCTGAAAGTGGCGGCAGAAATGATGCCTGAGGACAGGAAGCAGCAGAAGGAATAAGCTGTGTGCTGAAAACGACGGGAGGAAGGAAGAGCATCATGAAATTACTCTGGCAGCTTTACTGGGCATGGTTCCGCATGGGACTGTTCACTTTCGGAGGGGGGTATGCGATGCTCCCGATGATTCAGAAAGAAGTTATCGAGCGTTATCACTGGGCAACGGAAGATGAGATTCTGAATTACTATGCGATCGGCCAGTGTACCCCGGGCGTGATTGCCGTCAATACCGCAACATTCGTCGGTTACAAAGTGGACGGTGTCAAGGGCGGTATTATCTCGACACTCGGCGTGGTCACGCCCTCGCTGATCATCATTACGGTGATCTCGGCGCTGATCTCCGGCTTTTCCGATGTACCCGTCGTACAGCATGCGCTTGCGGGCATCCGCGTGGGTGTCTGCGTGCTGATGTTTGTCTCGATTAAGAATCTGATGCAGAAGGGACTGAAAAATCTGCCCTCCTGGGTGATTTTTGCCTTCGCATTTATTCTCTCCTATTTCACGAGAATCTCCACGGTTATTCTTGTGATTCTTGCCGGTGTGGCGGGATATGCAATCTATACCATCGGGCAGGGAAAAAAGAAGGAGGGTAAGGCATGAACACCTTTTTTCTGATGTGTCTGGAGTTTTTCAAAACCGGTCTGTTTGCGGTCGGCGGCGGTCTCGCGACCATTCCGTTTCTGAAGGAACTTTCCATTAAGTACGGCTGGTTCACCATGCAGGATCTGACCACCATGATCGCTGTTTCGGAATCGACGCCGGGACCGATGGGCATCAACATGGCCACCTATGTCGGCAATACCATGTTCGGATTCTGGGGAGGTGTCGCGGCAACGCTTTCGCTTACCGCACCTTCCATCATCGTCATTCTGATCATCGCAAAAATGCTTCAGAAGTTTCAGGACTCGAAGGTCGTCAAGGGTGCCTTTACAGGGCTGCGCCCGGCAGTGGTCGGCTTCATCCTGGCTGCCGTGGTGGATATCTACCTGACGTCTCTGTTCAGTTACAGCACCTTCCGTCAGACGGGAAACGTTGCCGATCTGTTTAACTGGACGGCCATCATTCTTTTCGCCGTGATGCTGGCTGTATATCTGAAATTTCCGAAAATCCATCCGATCTGGATTATTCTTGCGTCCGCTGCGGCGGGCATTGTGCTGAGGCTGTAGGCCGGGGAGGAAGACAGTATGGATACGGGGAGAACTGAGAAAGCTCAGAAGACAGAGGAAGCTGAGCGGCCGGAGAAATCCGGGCAGCCTGAGGAAGCTGAGCGGCCGGAGAAATCCGGGCAGCCTGAGAAAACTGAGCAGACAGAGGAAGGCTTACGGCAGGAGGAGACCGGTGCGTACGGGCAGGCGGAGGCACGATACCGCCTGTGGATGCAGAGACTTTCGGACAGCGATCCTCTGAAGAGAGAACTGGAGGATATCGCCCGTAACCCGGAGGAGATCAGGGAACGATTTTCCCGGGAGATGACCTTCGGAACGGCGGGACTCCGCGGAAAAATGCGTGCCGGCACGAACGGTATGAACAACTATACCGTTTTCCGCGCCTCCAGAGGCATTGCCGCCTATATTGCCGCGCAGGGAAAAGAAGCCATGGAGAGGGGCATTCTGATCGCCCATGATCCGAGACATCATTCCAGAGAATTTTCAGAAATGGCGGCGGCTGTTTTTGCGAAAAAAGGTATCCGTGTCTATATGTTTGACGGTATGCGTCCGACGCCCGAGCTCGCCTGCCTGATCAGGAAGCTCCACACCATCTCCGGCGTGAATATCACGGCCTCCCACAATCCGAAAGAATACAACGGTTACAAGGTCTACTGGGAGGACGGATGTCAGGTTTCCGGAGAGGTGGCCGCCGGCATGGAGCAGGAGATCAGAAAATTTGATTATTTTCCTCCGCTGTTCTGCCGCCCGGAGAAAAACGGAAACGGGACAGGAACGGAAGAAACAGCGCGCTGTGCCCTCACAGATGCCGGAATCGAGGAGATCTGGTTTTCGCTGGTCGGATCCGGCATGATCCACATTCTGGATGCCTCGTATGACAGTCTCTATCTGGACATGGTGGCGTCGCTTGCCATTCACAGCGGCAGTGATATCGACCTGTCCATTCCCTTTGTGTATACACCGCTGAACGGCGCCGGTTCCAAATTTTTCCGTCGGATCATGAGACGCCGCGGTTTTACAGGCGGCGTGATCGTTCCGGAACAGGAAAATCCGGACCCGGATTTTTCCACCGTCGGCTATCCGAATCCCGAGGATCCGAAGGCGTTTGCGCTGGCGGAGAAGCTGGGAAGAAAAACAGGAGCGGAGCTGCTGCTCGCCACGGACCCGGATTCTGACCGCTTTGCGGCGGAGGTCAGGGGAGAGGATGGAAATTATATTCCGCTGAACGGCAATCAGACGGGGTATCTTCTGGTCAATTATATTCTGGAGGGCCGGAAGAGCGCCGGCACGCTGCCGGAAAAGGGCGCCATGGTGCGGTCCATCGTCACGGGTTCCCTGTCCTCGGATATCGCGGCATCCTACGGGGTGAAAATGTTTGAGTCACTGACGGGCTTCAAGAATATCTGCGGCAGGATCGATGAGATCACAGCAAAGGGCTATACGTATCTGTTCGGCTACGAGGAATCCGTGGGCTATGCGGCGCATCCGGAGATCCGGGACAAGGACGGGATCAGCGCCGGCATGCTGCTTACGGAGGCTGCGGCATATTACAGGAAACAGGGGAAGACGCTCTGGCAGGAGCTTCAGGAAATTTACAGAAAATACGGGTATGTCTCCGAGATAGAGACGAGTATCGTGCTGGAAGGTGAGGCAGGCCGCGCGAGAATCGGAAGAATGATGGAGGCGGCCAGGACCAGATCGCATCTTCTGACGGACGGCGTCGATTTTGCCGGCAGGCAGCTCTCCGGTCCGGATGAAGGCTTCCGGACCGTGCGCGTGATCGATTATCTGCACGGTTATGCAGGTACGGACCCGGACGGCGCGGACAGCATTCCTCCGCAGAACGCGATACGCATCTTCCTGAAGAACGGCGCGTGGTTTGCCATCCGGCCATCGGGCACGGAACCGAAGATCAAATTTTATTTCTATGCGAAAGGGGCGTCTTCGGAGGAAGCCGCCTCGGTGAACAGACGCATCAGCGAAGAGGTCCTGTCGGTCCTGAGAGAAGTCAGGTAAGACAGGGGAAGAGACGAACATGATTTATATCGGAAATCACCTGTCCACAACAAAGGGATATGAGGCGATGGGGAAAAAGGAGTCGGCGCTCGGCGGAACGACGTTTGCCTTTTTCACCAGGAACCCGAGAGGCGGAAGCAAAAAGGAGGCTTCTTCCGAAGACCTTCAGGCGCTGAAGAATTATCTGGATGATCACGGCTTCGGGCCTCTTGTCGCCCATGCGCCGTATACGATGAACCTCTGCAGTGACAGGCCGTCGGTCCGGGAATTTGCGGCGAGGGTATTCCGGGAGGATCTCGCCGGCATGGAACGACTGCCCGGCCATTATTTTAATTTTCACCCGGGTTCGCATGTGGGGCAGGGCGTGGAAAAGGGCATCGATCTTATTGCTGACGTGCTAAACGAATCGCTGAAGCCGGATCAGAAGACGACGGTTCTTCTGGAGACCATGGCCGGCAAGGGAACAGAGGTCGGGAAAACCTTCGGAGAATTAAGGGAGATTCTGGACCGCGTCAGGCCGGAGCTCCGTCCGGTGCTCGGTGTCTGCTTCGACACCTGTCATGTATGGGACGGCGGCTATGATATCGTCAGTGATCTGGACGGTGTGCTGCAGAAGTTTGACGATGAGATCGGACTGGACCGTCTGTATGCTGTTCATCTCAATGACAGCAAAAATCCGCTCGGCGCCCGTAAGGACCGCCATGAAAAGCTCGGCCTGGGCTGCATCGGCGCGGAGGCGCTGCGCAGGGTGGTCACGCATCCGGCACTGCAGGGAAAGCCTTTTATTCTGGAAACGCCGAACGAGGATGAAGGATACAGGGACGAAATCGCGAGAGTGAAGCGTGCCATGCTTCCGAAGGACGGAGGCGGGGAGGAGACATGTCAAAACCTGAAAAAATGAAACCGGGAGACAGACTCGGAGAACTCATGGATTTTTTCGACGGGTATGACACCGCAGTCTATACCTGTGAGGATGACGGATATGATTATCTGGAAAACGGCGAATACTGTGTGGAGACAGACAACCCGCACGGGGAGGACCATCTGATCATCGATATCTACCGGGATGAGTCGACGCTCTGGTACGGCGACTGGAGCGCACAGTATCAGAATACGCCGAAGGGCATGCTTCATATGAAGGAAGATATCGGCGCATTTCTGGACGGCCGTATGTACATTGCCGTTGTGACGGAGGGTGACGCCTGGGTGTGCTCGATCACGGTCGGCAGCGGACGTGTGGAAAAGGGCGCGCTGATACGCCGGATTTCGGAATACCTGAAGTCCGCCGGTGTGGAGGAATGGGTGAAGAGAATCCGCGCGGACGGCGCCGAAGTCACCTGCCTCTGGTGGGACGAGGACAGAAACGATCACTTCCGGATCAGACCGGGCGAGATGGCATAAGGCGGAAAAGAGAGTACAGCTATGATTTATGAGTATCCTGACTGGGTTGAGACATTTCAGTGTATTGCCGACCGCTGCCCGGACACCTGCTGCGCAGGCTGGGAGGTCGGCGTGGACCGTGACACGTGTGAGCTTTACCGGAAGGCACCGGAACCTCTGGCATCGAGATTCAGGCAGGTGATGCGGACAGATCCTGAAACGGGCGGCTGCTATTTTCTCCCTGCGGAGAAGATGCGCTGTCCGTTTCTGAATGAACGCAACCTCTGCGACATCATCATCCATCTGGGACCGGACGCGCTGAGCATGGTCTGTGACGAATATCCCCGTTATTTTAATGAGATCGGGGATTACCAGCAGATGGACATGAGTCTGTCATGCATGGAGTTCGGCAGGATTTTTTTCAGCCACGGCGATATGGTCCTGAAGCGGCAGGAGGATGATCTGGCCGGGGAGACGGAGGCCGACAACGAGCGGCTCCTTGCCGTCCTGGATCTGAGAGATGAGATGATCGGAAGAATGCAGGCGTCAGACCGCCCGTGGAAAGAGACGCTTATGGCGCTGGAGCGGGAATACGGACAGGAGCCGGAGCGGCTTTTTTCCGAGACGGATGATCATCTCTGCCGTCTGATGAATGCTCAGGAAATGCTGGACGCGCGCACGGCGCAGGTGTTCGGTGAAGTCGGCAGGTCTGTCTCAGCGCACGGGCAGGGGGAATCTTCTCCTGAGGAAGAGGGCTGGTTCCGGAAGCTTGCGGTTTATTTTATTTTCAGATATATGCCGGACCTGTACAGGGATACGGACACAGATGCGGAATTCCGGCTGATCAACCGGAGTCTGCGCTTCCTGGAGCTGATGTGTGATGCACGCAGACAGAAGGAACACCGGGAGCTTACCGTTGAGGACATCATCGATATCGCCCATCTCTATTCCCGGCAGGTGGAGCATTCATCGGAAATTGTGGAACGGCTGAAGAAAGAATGACAGAAAAACCGGTGCAGAGTGCCGGAAGGGAGGAGCAGTCGCGTGATCACGGTAAGTGCGCCCGACGGGCTGGATCTGAAAAAAATCTTCGACAGCGGCCAGTGCTTCCGCTGGCAGTGCATCGGAGAGGATGCCTGGCGCATTCCTTCTTCCGGGAAAGTGCTGGAGGTGCGCCAGACAGCTCCGGACACAGCCGCGTTCTTCTGTTCTGAAGAAGAATTTGAAGGATTCTGGAAGAAGTATTTCGATCTCGGAACGGATTATGACCGGATTTCGGAGATGATCGATCCTGAGGACTGTTTTCTTTCGGAGGCGGCAGCGGCAGGGCGCGGCATCAGGATACTCTCGCAGGATCCGTGGGAGACGCTTGTCACCTTTATTATTTCTCAGAGAAAAAGCATTCCGGCGATCCGCACCTGTGTCGCGAAGCTCTGCGGGGCGTGCAGCCGTACCGGAAACGGGAGAGGCGGGGACACCGAATCTTCCATGCGGCAGTTCCCATCTCCGGAGGCAGTTCTTGAGGCGGGGAAGAACGGGCGGCTGGATACCTGCAGCCTCGGGTACAGACTTCCGTATGTGATATCGGCGGCGGAGACGGTTTCGGGAAACGAAGATTTTTCCATGGCACACCTCGCGCGGCTGGATGACGGTGCGCTTCTTCAGAAACTGATGCAGCTGAAAGGCGTGGGCATCAAGGTGGCCAAATGCACGATGCTGTTCGGGTTCCACCGGCTGGACACCTTTCCCGTGGATGTGTGGATCGGCAGAGCACTGGAAAACGAATACGGCGGGAACTTTGATTTTCGCCGGTACAGTCCGTACGGCGGTGTGATTCAGCAGTATATCTTTGCCTGGTACCGGGAAAAGGAAACGGCCGGCTTCCGCCTGAAGAGGCTGGACCGTAAGGTGGTCTTCAGGGGAAAGCTGCTCAGCTTCTGCCAGGATACGGTGCAGCTTCCTGACGGAAAAAAGGAAACGTGGGATTTCGTCAGCCATCCGACCGGCGGTGCCTGTGTGGTACCCGTCCTTCCCGACGGAAAAATCCTGATGGAGCGTCAGATGCGCCCTGCGATCGGGAAAGAGACACTGGAGCTTCCTGCCGGCGCAAAAAATTCCCCGGAGGAAGATCCGGCGGAGGCGGCGCGGCGTGAGCTGGAGGAAGAGACAGGCTATACCTGCGACAGGCTGATTTTTCTCGCCGGTATCTACAGCGCGCCTTCCTGGTGCAATGAACATACGGACATCTATCTCGCGGAGCAGATCCGGCCGGTGCACGGCCAGATGCCTGATGAGGCGGAAGAGATCCGGCTGGAGGCCTATCCGATGAGGCAGCTGCTCTCCATGATCTCCCGGGGAGACATCGTGGATGCCAAGACCGTTGCCGGTATCACGGCATATGCCGCGAGGCAGAGACTTCAGTCATGACGGGCACATCCGGGAATGCCGCGGTCAGGACAGGGACGGTATGAGACGGGGATGGTTCCGTTATGCGGGGCCGCATGAGCCGGAAGAGGCAGTCTGTCCGGCCGGACAAGTGGAGGAAGAACGATGATTTCATATAAAAATATCGTGTTTGACATGGGACGCGTCCTGACGGATTATGACGCGGACCTGTCAACGAGGCAGTTCACGGACGATCCGGCGGTGATCCGGGAGGTGAATCTCGTGGTCTATCATTCCGGTGAGTGGACCATGCTGGATGCCGGACTGATTTCCGAGGAGGAGGCGCTCTTCGATATGATGCGTCACTGCTCATCCGATGAGGTGAGGCGCGTGGCAAAGGAGAGCTTTCTTCACTGGGATGATTATAATCTGATGCTGCATCCGGGGATGGACAGGGTCGTCCGCGGCGTGAAGGAGGCCGGAAAGAACGCCTACATTCTTTCCAATAACAGTGTGCGCATGGCGAAAGGCGACAGGTGGAAGGATTACGTTCCCTGCCCGGAACTCTATGACGGCATGTTCATCTCCGCATGCTATCACACGCTGAAGCCTCAGCATCTGATCTATGAAACCTTTCTTAAGACGTACGGACTGAAGCCGCAGGACTGCTTTTTCATCGATGACCTGAAGCGGAATGTCCGGGCCGCATCGGCGTGCGGCATCGACGGATGCGTTTTCGACGGGGATGCGGAGGCACTGTATCACAGGCTTCTGGACTGACCGGATCTGATGTATCCGCACACCTGCGGCAGAAGAGCCACTTCCTGATGGTCAGGAACCGGACAGACCGCGGGTGCTGTCATCCTTTGAGCGATTTCACAGAGCCGATGCATCTCCCGGTCAGTTGAGCCTGAAAAGCGAAAAGCGCGAGGACCCGTTCAAGCCTGCGCCAGCAGGCGCGTTCCGCAGCGCCGCTTTTCAGGTGAGAATGACCGATGGAGATACACGGCGAATGTGACCGGAGTGAAAAGGATGATGCATCCGAGGTCTGCTGCGCATAAATGTCATCGCAGGTGAATTAATTCAGTACATTGAATTGACAAATTCAGATGGCGTAATTAGAATGGTAAAACGTAATTATTGAAGACAAAGACGATTCACGGATTCCGGCCAGGAATCCACCTGATATGGAGGCTGACAATCATGGCGCTGGAACTTTCAAAAGAGTACAGAGACTGCCTGCTGAATGAAATCAGTGAAGAAGATGTGGGCAGGACTCTCCGGCTCGCAGGATGGGTAGAAAATATCCGCGATCACGGCGGCGTTTCTTTCATCGATCTGCGTGATATGTACGGTGTGGTGCAGGTCGTACTGAGAGATACCTCTCTTCTTGACGGAATTGTAAAGGAAGACTGCATTACGGTAGAGGGACTGGTGGAACACCGCGATGAGGATACTTACAATCCGAAGATTCCGACCGGTACGATCGAGCTTGAGGCTCACAGCATCAGGATTCTCGGCAGGGTATACAGACCGCTTCCGTTTGAGATCATTACATCTCATGAGATCCGCGAGGATGTCCGTCTGAAGTACCGCTATCTGGATCTCAGGAACAGAAAGGTGCTGGATAACATTCTTTTCCGCTCGAAGGTTATCGCCTACCTGCGTCAGAAGATGACGGAGCTCGGCTTCGTTGAATTCCAGACACCGATCCTCACCGCTTCGAGCCCTGAGGGCGCGAGAGACTATATTGTTCCTTCCAGAAAATTCAAGGGAAAGTTCTATGCGCTGCCGCAGGCTCCGCAGCAGTTCAAGCAGCTGCTGATGGTTTCCGGCATCGACAAGTATTTCCAGATCGCACCGTGTTTCCGTGATGAGGATGCCCGTGCGGACCGCTCTCCTGGTGAATTCTATCAGCTGGATTTTGAGATGAGCTTTGCCACGCAGGAAGACGTATTCAGAGTCGGCGAGGCGGTGCTCACCGATACCTTTAAGAAATTTGCACCGGAAGGCTCCGTGATCACGGAGGCACCGTATCCGGTTATCAGCTATAAGCAGGCCATGCTTGAGTTCGGCAGCGACAAGCCGGATCTCAGGAACCCGCTGAGAATTATCGATCTCACGGAGTTTTTCCAGAAATGTACGTTCAAGGGCTTCCTGAACAGGACCGTGCGTGCGATCCGCGTGCCGCAGCGGATGTCCAAGGGATTCCAGGAGAAGCTGCTGAAATTTGCCATGTCCATCGGCATGGGCGGCCTCGGCTATCTCGAAGTGCTGGAAGACGGCACCTTCAAGGGACCGATCGATAAGTTTATCCCCGCCGACATGAAACAGGAGCTGAAGGATCTCGCGCATCTGGAGATCGGAGACACGATCTATTTCATTGCCGACAAGGAGAAAACAGCTGCGCTGTATGCCGGCCAGATCCGCAATGAGCTGGGCGAGCGCCTGGGCCTGACGGAGAAGAATGCCTTCCGCTTCTGCTTTGTCAATGACTTCCCGATGTACGAGTACAATCCGGAAGAGAAGAGAATGGATTTCACCCATAATCCTTTCTCCATGCCGCAGGGCGGACTGGATGCGCTGAATCATCAGAAGGTGGAGGATATCCTTGCCTATCAGTTTGATATTGTATGCAACGGCGTTGAACTTTCTTCGGGCGCCGTCCGTAACCATGATGTGGAGATCATGAAGAGAGCTTTTGAGATCGCGGGCTATACCGAGGAAGATCTGAAGCAGAAATTCGGAGCGCTGTACAATGCTTTCCAGTACGGAGCACCGCCGCATGCCGGCATGGCGCCCGGCATCGACCGTATGATCATGCTGCTCCGCAATGAGGACAACATCCGCGAGGTTATCGCGTTCCCTATGAACGGCAACGCACAGGATCTGATGTGCGGTGCACCGGGCACAGTGACGGAGACACAGCTGCGCGAGGCGCACATCAAGGTCAGAGACTGAGTTTTTCACACGCCGGAGTCAATGTTTTCACGCTCCGGAGTAAATTTAATAAAAAGAGTCAGACGGGCTGCCGCAGCTGCGGCAGCCCGTGGTTTTATGACGATAACATACGCGAACAGTGAGCCTTATCCGCACAGACGAAGTGTGATGCGGTAAGGTGAACATCGCGATAGCCCGACGAAGTCGGACCTGGTATGAGCATAGCGCGGCAGGCACGGATTTTTCCCGGATATCCCATGTCCGGTGTTCTGCCTGAGACAGCGGATGACGGCGGACAGATAAAGCGGAGGTCAGTCAGATGATACAGGACATTGCGCCTAAACAGTTCCACAATGAATATACGCCCCATGAGCCGGACGGCCATGAGACAGCCCTTTTTTACCGGGATCGGTTAACCCTGCTGAAGAAGCATCCGGACGGGACATTTTCCTTCCCGAAGGTTTCTGATTTTCAGTACAGCGGTGCAGAGTTCACCTACCTGTTCCGCATCGACGAGGAAGATTTTTTCCTGGTGTCATATCCGGAGAAAAGGAGTCCGGAGAAATCGGTCCCCGAACAGCTGCGGGAGGATTTTTCTTTTGAGAAAAGCTGGTTTTTCAGGGACGCGAAGCCGAGATATCTCGCGTACGCCGGCGTCACGGGACTGCAGCTCGAGGACTGGTACCGCGGCCACAGGATCTGCGGCGAGTGCGGCACAGCGCTGGAGAAGGATCCGACGGAGCGCATGATGCGCTGTCCGGAATGCGGGAGAATGTATTACCCGACCATCTGTCCCGGTGTGATTGTGGGTGTGATCCACAGGGGGAAGCTCCTGATGAGCCGCTATGCCGGAAGGGAATATAAACGGTTCGCACTGATTGCCGGCTTCAATGAGAGCGGGGAGACGATTGAGGAGACCGTTCACCGTGAGGTGATGGAAGAGGTCGGCCTGAAGGTAAAAAATCTCCGCTATTACAAGAGCCAGCCATGGCCGTTTTCCGATACCCTGCTGATGGGATTTTTCTGTGATCTGGACGGAGACGACGAAGCCATCCGTCTCGAGGAAGATGAGCTTTCCGAGGCGGCATTCTATGCGCCGGAGGACGTGCCGGAAGATCATGAGCATGCGTCGCTCACCTCCGAGATGATGACCGTATTCAAAATGCACTACGGGAAGAAAGCCTGAAGAGCAGCGCGCAGATCTGAATTTTTTCAGGTGAATGTTCTCTGTGAAAAGTGTATAGTATCAGTGAAAATGTAAGACATTCCAGAAAAAGGGGGATACTTCCATGAATATTCTTGTGACAGGCGGTGCGGGCTATATCGGGAGCCATACCTGTGTGGAACTGCTGAATGCAGGATACGGCGTTGTCATTATCGATAACCTGTATAACTCCAATGCGAAGGCAGTGGACAGGATTGAACAGATCACCGGTAAAAAGGTGAAGTTCTATCAGAACGACGTGCTGGATAAAGAAGCGCTGGAGAAGATTTTTACGGAAAATCAGATCGATGCGGTGATTCACTTCGCCGGGCTGAAGGCCGTCGGCGAGTCCGTGCGTAAGCCGATAGAATATTATCATGTCAATATCGGCGGTACACTGAATCTCGTCGATGTGATGAGAAAGCATAACTGCAGGAATATCATTTTCAGTTCTTCGGCAACGGTTTACGGAGATCCTGCGGAGATCCCGATTTCGGAAAACTGCCCGAAGGGAACCTGCACGAATCCCTACGGCTGGACAAAGTGGATGCAGGAGCAGATCCTGACCGATATTCATACCGCAGACCCGGCGTGGAATGTGATTCTGCTTCGTTACTTCAACCCGATCGGTGCTCATAAGAGCGGGCTGATCGGAGAGGATCCGAAGGGCATTCCGAACAATCTGCTCCCGTATGTGGCGCAGGTGGCCATCGGCAGGCTGCCGCAGATCAATGTCTTCGGCAATGATTATGATACACCGGACGGCACCGGTGTCCGCGATTATATCCATGTGGTTGACCTGGCGCGCGGCCACGTAAAAGCTGTCGAGCGGCTGGCGAAAAACGACGGCGTCTTCATCTGCAATCTCGGCACAGGGAAGGGCTATTCTGTTCTTGACGTGATCCATGCATTTGAGAAGGCCTGCGGACACAGTCTGAAATATGAGATCAAACCGCGCCGCGCCGGCGATATCGCAACCTGCTACTGCAATCCGGCGAAGGCTGAAAAGGAGCTCGGCTGGAAGGCGGAGTATGATATTGACGATATGTGTGAGGATTCCTGGAGATGGCAGACCATGAATCCGGACGGCTACAACACGAAGGACTGAGCGCGCTGCCGCAGTATGGGCTGTAATAAGCGGGGCATCGGCTGATACTACTTAATTTTAATGATTTGTCGACACTATTTAGAAAATAAGGACACTATAAATAAAATAGTGTTGACAATTTTGATTACCGGTGGTATAACGCATTACATAATTAACAGCAACAACACAGCGACTGAAGATCGACAAAGGAGTCATCTGCGATTTGACGCAGATGGCTCCTTTTTTATTCACCGCAGTCTCCGGGATACAGCTGGTATCCGGAGGCGGAACTGCAGGAGAAAGAGCAGCAGCATGATGGATTCAGAAATTCTGTTACAGATCAATTCCCTGAATGTTGAGTTTCATACGGCGGAGGGCACCGTGAGGGCGGTCAGCAATCTGCATTACACGCTGCGCCACGGGGAGAAGCTCGGCATCGTCGGTGAGAGCGGCAGCGGAAAGAGCGTATCCTCGCTCGCCGTCATGCAGCTCATTCCGAATCCGCCGGGACGGATTACACAGGGCGAGATTCTCTACCGCGGCCGCGATCTCGTGAAGTGCAGCGAGAAGGAAATGGAAAAAATCCGCGGCAACGAAATTTCCATGATTTTCCAGGAGCCGATGACCTCGCTGAATCCGATCATCCGCTGCGGAAGTCAGATCGCCGAGTCGCTGGAGCTGCACAGAGGCATGAAGAAAAAAGAAGCCATGCAGGCGGCCATTCAGCTGATGCGCGATGTCGGCATCGCCAATCCGGAGGTCCGGGCCTGTGAATATCCGCATCAGATGTCAGGCGGCATGAGGCAGAGGGTCATGATTGCCATGGCACTTGCGTGCCAGCCGAAGATTCTGATCGCCGATGAACCGACGACCGCTCTCGATGTGACCATCCAGGCACAGATTCTTGATCTGATCAATGAACTTAATGAAACGACAGGCACCTCCGTTCTGTTTATCACACATGATCTCGGCGTGATTCATGAGCTTTGCGATAACGTCATTGTCATGTACACCGGGCATATCGTTGAGAAGGCATCCGTCAAGGATCTGTTTGCTGATCCGCTCCATCCGTATACACAGGGACTGCTGGCTGCCATTCCACACATCACAAAAGACCGGCCGAGGCTCACGGCCATTAAGGGCATGGTTCCGAATCCCACCGATCATATTGACGGATGTTCATTCTGGCCGAGATGCCCGTACGCTGATGAGCGGTGCAGGCACGAGGAGCCGCCGATGTGCCGGGAGAGCAAAGGCCGTTACGTCCGCTGCTGGAAATACGAAGCGCACGCCGTTGAAGAAGGACTCGACGACAGGCAAGGATAAGGAGAATTTTCATGAGTGGCGAAAAGAATGAAAATGTACTTCTCACTGCGGATCAGGTAAAGGTTTATTTCCGCGGAAAGAATAAAAAGGAGGGCACCGTAAGGGCTGTTGACGGCGTGACCCTTCAGATCATACGGGGCGAGACTTTCGGTGTCGTCGGGGAGAGCGGATGCGGCAAGAGCACGCTCGGCAGAACGCTCGTGAAACTTCAGGAACCAACCTCCGGGACGATTCGTTTTGAGGGAAAGGATATCAGCACCCTGAAAGGGAAAGAACTGAAGGAAATGAGAAAAGAGGCTCAGATCATCTTTCAGGACCCTTCAGCCTGTCTCAACCCGAGGAGAACCGTCCGGCAGATTCTGATGGAACCATTTCTTATCCACCATATGCAGAATGAGGTCAACATGGACGAGGAGATCCACCGTCTGCTGAATCTGGTCGGACTGGATGAATATCATCTGACGCGATATCCGCATGAACTGTCCGGCGGACAGAAACAGAGGATCGGCATCGCCAGAGCCATCGCGCTGAGGCCGAAACTGATCGTCTGCGATGAAGCGGTGTCCGCACTGGACGTATCCGTACAGGCGCAGGTTCTGAATCTTCTTCAGGATCTGAAGGAGAAACTGGGACTTACCTATTTCTTTATTTCCCACAACCTGAACGTGGTCTATCAGGTGAGTGACCGGGTCGGCGTCATGTATCTCGGCCAGATGGTTGAGATCGCGGATTACGATCAGATTTATCAGAAACGGTATCATCCGTATACCGAGGCACTTCTTTCAGCCATCCCTCAGGTTACAGATGACAGCAGCGTGAAGAGAATTCACCTGGAGGGAGAAGTTCCGAGCCCCTCCAATCCCCCGTCAGGGTGCAGATTCCACACAAGGTGCAGCAAAGCGTGTGAGCGCTGCAGTCAGGAAATGCCGCAGCTCCGTGAAGTTGAGCCGGGACATTTCGTCGCCTGTCACCTTTATGATCAGGGCGTGAACAATGCCGGTAAAAAGGTCTGACCGCGCTGATTTTTCCGGGAAAAATCCACAGGGCCGCCGTACCGGACGTGCCGCAGAAGAACAGGAGACTTCGCCGGATCTTCCGGCGTCTCACATATAACAACAAGGAGGAAGAAAGTTTGAAAAAAGAGGTAGGCGGTTAGATATCGTAAAGAGGGCATAGCAAACAAACCCTCAAGGGGTCTTTGAAAAGCAAATATAGACACGACCTAA
>ONOC01000024.1 GCA_900319355.1 uncultured Eubacteriales bacterium
TCGCACTTCCGTGCCGCTATCGCGTCACTTCGTGCTCATACATGTTTGCGTCGATCACGCATACAGTTTTCTGTGCATGCTTCGCATGCCCAAAAACTGCCTGCGTGTCGACGGCTTAATACAGATAAAAAACGGGATCTTCCAGCGGCGAAGATCCCGTTTTTATATAATAAATTCTGTTTTCAGCGCTCCTGCAGTACGGCGAACTGCCAGCCGAGCAGCGTAACCGTATTGCCGAAGATATGGAGCGGCTTCCCGTTCGTCATGATGATTTCATAGGCTTTGTTCTCATCGGGAAGCTCCACATTCTGGCATTCCGCCTGGAAATTAGCCATGACGAGCAGCGTGCAGACGCCGTTCCAGCGGAAATAGGAGATCAGATTTTTCTGGTTCTCCTCATAGGCAAGAAATTCTCCGTTGGAGAGCACATCCCAGTATTCTTCGTTCGAGCGGAGACGGATCAGCTGACGGTAGAAGTTCAGAACCGAATCCGGGTTCTCTTCCTCATCCGCCACATTGAAGGCGGGCGCGGAACGGAGCGGTGTCCACGGCGTTCCGTCGGTAAAGCCTCCGTTTTCGGAGTCGTCCCACCGCATCGGCACACGGGCATTGTCTCTGGAAAAAGGCGCGACAGCAGCCAGAGCCTCCTCGTCGGACAGGCCGGCTTCTTGTGCCGTCCGGTACTGATCCAGTGTCCATACATCACTCACCTTTTCAATGGAGGGTATGTCCACATTTTCTGTGCCCAGTTCCTGTCCCTGATAGATGAACGGCACACCGCGCAGAAGCATATAGGTGCCGGCGAGCGCCTTCTTCGCGTCGTCGCTGTGGCATCCCCAGGCGTCCTGCGGCAGATAGCGGCTGACGCCGCGCGGTTCGTCGTGGTTTTCAATGATGTTGGAAAGTCTTCCGATCTCGCGCACCGATCGCTGTGCACCGAAGATGCAGCTCTTATATTCTTCCGCACTCAGATATGCTTTGGATCTGTACCATCCGAGTTCCGATTTTCCGAAGACCTCGCCGGAAAAATCAAACATGGAACTGAAGCATCCGTTATCTGTGCCGATGAAAGCGGCCAGCTCTTCCGGTCTTGCGTCAAAAATCTCGCCGACCGTAAAGGTATCATGCTGATCGAAGACCTGCTCCTTCATTTCACGGAAAAACTGATCAATGCCGGTCTGTTCCTTCAGCATGGCCGAGACGGAGGCAAGCCCGTCGTCTCTGTCTGCCGGATAATCATGGAACGGAAGAACCTTTTTGATGTTGATGATCGCGTCCATGCGGAATCCGGAGACCCCTTTGTCCAGCCACCAGTTCATCATCTTATAGATTTCCGCACGGAGGTCGGGATTTTCCCAGTTCAGATCCGGCTGCGTCTTATCAAAAAAGTGCAGATAAACCTTGTCCGGATGGCCCGGAAGCGGTTCCCAGACCGGCCCGCCGAACTCGGAGCGGAGATTGCACGGCAGGTGTTCACCGTCCCAGTCTTCGATATAGAAGAACCTGCCGTAAGGACCGTCCGGATCCTCGCAGGCTTTTCTGAACCACTCATGCTGATCGGAGCAGTGATTGACCACGATATCCGTGATCACATGAATATCACGTTTTGAAGCCTCGGTCAGAAGCTCCTCGAAATCCGCCATGGTTCCGAAGCGGGGATCGATGCTGTAATAGTCCGAGATATCATATCCTTCATCAACCAGGGGAGAAGGATAAAACGGAGATATCCAGAGAATGCCGATCCCGAGGTCGTGCAGATAATCGAGTTTTGAAGTAATGCCCTTCAGATCGCCGATGCCGTCTCCGCTGGCATCCATAAAACTTTTCGGCCAGATCTGATAGGCTGTTTCGCTTTTCCACCAGTCGCCTGACATAAGAAACCTCCATATAGCCGTGGATTGGTATGATCCCGCATCGGCTCCTGCACCGGCGTCATCCTGCGGGACGCGCATATTATATCACCGGGCGCCTGCGGCATCAACTCCGGGCTGTTTTCACGAAAACTTTGCACATTGCGGAGAATCATAGTAGTATAAATATGCCATGAATATGATGAATCTGGAAAATGTAAGCAAATCTTTTCAGAACAGAATACTTCTCGACCATGTGACGGTCGGGATCAGTGACACGGACAAGATCGGTGTCATCGGGGTGAACGGAACGGGCAAGTCGACGCTGCTGAGGATTGCGGCGGGAGAACTTTCCCCGGATGAGGGACAGGTCGTGAGGAACGGCAGGCTCCGGATTTCGTATCTGCCGCAGACGCCGGTATTTGATAATACAAAGACCATCCTGGAGAATGTTGCGTCAGCAATCACCGGCAAGACCGGTCACTGGGACACAGAGGGCGAGGCGAAGGCCCGCCTGAGGGATTTCGGCATTGATGATCCCGACGGTTCCCCGGCTCTTCTTTCCGGCGGTCAGAGAAAACGGGCTGCTCTGGTGGCGGCAATTCTCACGCCCTGTGATCTTCTGATCCTGGATGAGCCGACAAACCACCTGGACCATGCCATGATCGAGTGGCTGCAGGATTTCCTTGCGGCATTCAGAGGGGCTGTCCTGCTGGTAACGCACGACCGCTATTTCCTCGATCAGGTAACGAATCAGATTCTGGAAATTGACAGAGGCAGTGCTTACCGCTATGAGGGCGGCTACTCAAGGTATCTGGAAGAAAAACAGAAAAGAATGGATTTTGCCGTCGCCGCGGAGCGTAAGGCGGCAGCACTCTACAGAAAGGATCTCGCCTGGATGATGCGCGGGGCCCGTGCGCGCTCCACGAAGCAGAAGGCGCATATCAGACGGTTTGAGGAGCTGAGGGACCGCGATCAGATCGTGGAGGAACGGCAGGTACAGCTGAATTCCCTGCCCTCGAGACTCGGCGGCAAAACGATCATTCTCAGCGGCATCGGCAAATCTTATGACGGCCGTGTGCTGTTCCGGGATTTTACCTATACCTTCGGCAAAACGGACAGAATCGGCATCATCGGTCCGAACGGATGCGGCAAGACGACGCTGCTGAAGACCATCGTCGGACAGATTCCGCCGGATGAGGGCTTTGTGGAGATCGGACAGACCGTCCGGATCGGGTATTTTTCACAGGAAAATGAAAATCTGGATCCGTCGGAACGTGTCATTGACAGTGTACGGGATATCGCGGAGGTCATAAAGACATCGGAGGGACCGGTCACGGCATCCGCCATGTGCGAGCGGTTCCTTTTTGACGGGGAGGTGCAGTACTCCCTCATTGAAAAGCTTTCCGGCGGGGAGAAGAGGCGGCTCAGCCTTCTCCGCGTGCTGATGGGCAACCCGAATGTGCTGATTCTCGACGAGCCGACGAACGATCTGGATATCCAGACCCTCAGGATTCTGGAGGATTATCTGGACGGCTTTGCGGGAATCGTCATTACGGTATCCCACGACCGGTATTTTCTGGACCGCGTGGTGACGAGGATTTTTGCCTTCGAAAAGGACGGGGAGATCCGGAGAAGCGAAGGCGCATATGAAGAATATCTGGCACGTGTAAGAGCCGGAGAGGCAGAGAAAAATGAGACGCGCGTCAGAACGGGCGGTGCTGCCGGAACAGAGGACGGACTGACCGCGAAAGAGCGGTATGCACTGGAGAACAGGCAGAGCCGCAGGAACCGGCTTTCCTACAGAGATCAGAAAGAGTATGACACGATCGAGGAAGTGATTGACACGCTGGAGAGAAAAAGCCGGGAGATCACGAAGGAGATGGAAGAAAACGCGGACGACTATATAAAGCTGGGAGAACTTCAGAAGGAAAAAGCCGAGACGGACGCGAAGCTTGAGGAGCGGATGGAACGGTATCTGGAACTGCAGGATATGGTTGATTCGTTCTCTGATTCATAAATAATTCAGAAAAAAGGAGACGGGCTATGAGTTATGATGATAAGGTGATCCGGTGCTTTCTCACGGGCCAGATGCAGCTTTTTCCCGAGCCTGTGGCCTCTGATGAAGAGGAGGCAGCGTGCTTTCTTGAAGAGGTGGACGCAAAGGTGGCAGCATCGGCAGCCGAGGTGAGAAAGTATTTTAAGGACGAGGGTGTCGATCTGGAAGGAGAGGACCCGTTAAGTCAGTCCGAGGTTTTTGACATCGGGGACGGTCGGTATCTGATCGTGGAAGCCTGAGGAGGAAAAAAGTTGGCAAGTGAAGAATATCTGATCAGGAATACAACACAGGAACAGCGGAAAAAAATCGTGCAGGAATCTCTCGGCGTGACAGACGGGCTGTGCGACGGCTGCATGCAGGGCATTATCGACCGCTATGATGATTACATTTACGGCAGGAAGGAACTCGAAGAAATCAACGCTTCCTTCATGCAGGCATACGGCTACAATATTGATGACGGAACCGAAAAGAACAGAGGCAGCTGCGGGCTGGTGGAGTGACAGATGGAACAGTTTATGAACCGTTCGACCAATATAGTTCCGTTCGGCTACGAATGGCTGTACCTTGAAATCAATCTGTTCTGCGTGGCGCTGCTGGGCATGATGCTTTTTACTTCATGGAGGTACTACAGGCAGAAATATGCCGGAAGGGTATTTCCTGAGTATCACATCGATGTGTTACCTCTGGATGTATTACACCGTCATCAGCCTGTTCGGCAACAGGACGCAGGTGCGCAGGAAACTGAAGAGGGCATCTGTTCTGGGCTTTGCCGAGATTTTTCTCCTGATCTTCAACTGGGTGATACCGGTGCTTTTCAGCGCGAATGCCGCGGGCAGATATTTCAGGGGACCGCTCTTTGTTTTCCAGTACATGTTCGGGTATGTCTATGCGGTCACCGCGGGCTTCATTGCCTTTCAGAGATCTTTTTCGGAAGAACAGTATGCGGACCGCAGGGAACTCAGGTTATTTGCGGCCTATCCGGTGGCGCCGGCCGCATCGGGGATCATTCAGTTTTTTGTACCGTTTCTTCCGACACTGTGCTGTGTGATTACCGTGCTGGTCATGGGTATTCATCTGAGAATGTACAGTGAGATGATCTCACTGGATCCGCTGACCCAGCTGAACAACCGCCGCCGCTTTTTCCTGAAAGTCAGACAGAAGGACAATGCAAGAGACAGATCGCTGACGTACTGGATTCTGATGATGGATATCGATTTCTTCAAGGAAATCAATGACAGGTACGGGCATCCCGAGGGCGACCGCGCCCTGAGACTGACGGCGGATGCCGTAACCCGGGCAGCCCAGAGCATGAAGCACAGGGCCGTCATTGCAAGATACGGCGGCGATGAATTCATCCTCTTCGTCGAAACGGAAAAGGACGAAGAGATCAGCAGACTGCGCACCGGAATAGAAAATGAGATAACGGAAGTTCAGAAAACTGAGAAACTTCTCTATCAGCTGAAGCTTTCCATCGGCAGCAGGAAGTGGGAGGAAGGCGAGCCCCTTTCGAGGACAATAGAGGCAGCGGACGATGCTTTATACGAGGTGAAAAGAAAGCATCATACAGACCGGCAGAGGTGAACCTGTACACAGCACAGACCGGACATTTCCTGAACTGCCGGAGCCTGCTTTTGGTGAAAACGGAGAAAAAAATACAGAAAATCCGGCACAGGTCACAATTTGAACACAATCTGCTGTTATTATCTTTTACAGATAGTTGATCTAACCACTCACTATCTCCCCCTCATTTGAAGAAGCACCGGCTCAGCTGCCGGTGCTTCTTCTGCTTTAAAAGAATCTTTCCTTGTGTTATCCTTATTTCTGGGTTTCTGACCAGAGATAAGAAAACGATGAGGTTAATATGATATGAAGAATTTAAGGGATCTGATGGCACAGACTGACTGTGAACTCGTGCAGGGAAATGCCGATATTGCCATCAGTGATATCGTTTATGATTCGAGGAAAGTGACGGATGGCTGTCTGTTTGTCTGCCTGAAGGGCGCGGTCTCCGACGGACACCGCTTTGCCGGAGATGCCGCTGCGAAGGGCGCAGCCGCGATTCTGGTACAGGATAAGGTCGAAGTACCGGAACATGTGGCGGTGGTGCGCACGGACAACACGCGCCGCGCGCTGTCACTCATGGCGCAGTACTGGTTTGATTTTCCGGCGAAGAAGCTGAAGACCATCGGAATCACAGGCACCAAGGGCAAGACGACCACGAGTTACATGATTCAGTCAATCCTTAACGCGGCCGGCCACCGCTGCGGTCTGATCGGCACGATTGAGGCCATTACCGGAAAGAGAACTGTTCCGGCAGAGAATACGACACCGGAATCCTGGCTGATTCAGGAATACATGTCGGAGATGGCAGAGTCCGGCTTTGACAGTGTCGTGATGGAGGTTTCCTCTCAGGCACTGAAGATGGACCGCGTCGCGGGCATGACCTTTGATTTCGGCATTTTCACGAACATTGCACCCGACCACATCGGTCCGAATGAGCACAGCAGTTTTGAGGAATACCTGGAATGCAAGAAGAAGCTGCTCCGTCAGTGCAGGATCGGCGTGGTGAACAGGGATGATGCCCGTTATGAAGATATTGTCAGCGGCAACACCTGTGAAATTCTGGAGACTTACGGATTCGCAGAGGAAGCAACGCTCCGTGCGGTCAATGTGACCATGCTCATGAAGCGCGGCATGCTCGGCATCTGTTATCAGACGGAGGGAATCGTGGAGATTCCGGTGGAGATTGACATCCCCGGCCGCTTCTCCGTCTACAATTCCCTGGCCGCGATCGCCGTCTGCCATCACTTCGGCGTGTCGCCGGAAAATATCATGGAGGCGCTGACACATGCCAGGGTAAAGGGACGGGTCGAGATGGTCAGAATCTCCGACAAATTTACCCTGATGATCGATTACGCGCACAACGCCATGGCGCTGGAGAGCCTGCTCTCCACCCTGAGGGAGTATCACCCTTCCAGAATCGTGTGTCTGTTCGGCTGCGGCGGCAACCGCGACCGCGAACGCCGTTTCATGATGGGAGAAGTGTCCGGACGGATGGCTGATTTTACGATCATTACGTCAGACAATCCCAGAAATGAGGAGCCGCAGGCCATCATTGATGACATTGAGACCGGCATAAAGAAAACGGACGGTCAGTACATCAAGATCATCGACCGGAAAGAGGCCATCGCCTGGGCGATTCACCATGCGGAGCCGGGCGACATCATCGTGCTTGCCGGCAAGGGACACGAGGATTATCAGATTATCAAGGGAAAGAAGTACCCGATGGATGAGCGCGTGCTTATCCGCGAGATTCTTGAAGAGGACAGAGCGGCCGGAAGGACGGTGTAATGCAGGCGGTATATGCGGATGTCATCGTTGACATAACGGAAGCCAGCGCCTCGAAATCCTACCAGTATCTGATTCCGGAGAAGTGGCGCGATGAGGCGGAACCGGGCCGGGCCGTGACCGTTCCCTTCGGCAGGGGCGGAAGAACGGTGGACGGATACATCATATCTACCGGAGATACACCGAAGCTTGATCCGTCAAAAATCCGTGAGATTGCCGATATGCCGGAGAACCGGATGACCATCGAGTCAAGGCTGATCAGGCTTGCTCTGTGGATGCACCGCACCTACGGCTCGAGCCTGAACAATGCACTGAAGACGGTCCTCCTTGTCAGAGACAGGGAGAAAGAACCCGTCCGCGAGAAAATCACACTTGCGGTGAGCGCGGAAGAAGGCAGACGCCTGCTTTCGGTATATGAAAGAAAGCATCAGAGTGCGAAGGTGCGGCTGCTCTCGGAACTGCTGAACGGCGGCACGACCGACCGGACCGATGCTGCGTCAAGGCTGAAGGCACCCCGTTCCACGGTGGACAGTCTGCTCCGCGACGGCGTGATCCGCATCAGTGCCTGTACCATCCTTCGGGGTTCGGAACCGGAAGAGGATGCAGAGGATGAGGCGGAACCGGCACTCTCTGAAGAACAGCAGGATGTCATCCGTTCCATCCGGGAAGAATGGGACGGCGATGACCGGCCTTCGCTGCTGCTCGGCGTGACGGGCAGCGGAAAGACCATGGTTTACATGGAACTGATCGACGGGATCCTGAAGGAAGGACGCCAGGCCATTGTCCTGATCCCGGAGATCGCTCTTTCCTGGCAGAATGTGAACCGCTTCCGGAAAAGATTCGGAAAACAGGTCACCATCATGAATTCAAGGATGAGCCGCGGAGAGCGCGCTGACCAGTACGAAAGGATGAAGCGCGGAGAAGCCGGAATCGTGATCGGCCCCAGGTCCGCGCTTTTTGCGCCTTTTCCCGATCCGGGACTGATCATCGTAGATGAGGAACAGGAACGTTCCTACCGGAGCGAGACGGCTCCGAGGTACGATGCGCGTGAGGCGGCCATCGAGCGCGGCCGTCTGGAGCACGCTCATGTGCTGTTCGGGTCCGCCACGCCGTCTGTTGATACTTATTACAGGTGTCAGACGGGACAGTATGCGCTCTTCCGGCTCCGGCAGCGGTACGGCGGCGCCAGTCTGCCTTCTGTCAGCGTCATTGATATGAGAGAGGAACTGAGGCACGGCAGCCGGTCGGATATTTCGGCGCAGCTTCTCTCGGCGATCGAGGATCGCCTGAAGAAAAAGGAACAGGTCATCCTGTTTCTGAACCGGCGCGGATTTTCGGGCTTCGTGTCCTGCCGCTCCTGCGGAAATGTCATCAGGTGTCCGCACTGCGACGTATCCCTGACGCTCCATGCCAACGGGAAGCTGATCTGCCATTACTGCGGTTACGAGCAGGACATGGTGAAACGCTGCCCGGTCTGCGGATCCCCGCATATCAGCGGTTTTCACGCCGGGACTGAAAAGGCGGAGGAGGAGCTGCACAGGATTTTTCCGACGGCGCGCATTCTCCGGATGGATGCGGATACGACAAAAACGAAGAACGGGCACAGCCGGATTCTTCATACCTTTGCTTCCGGCGGCGCGGATATCCTGATCGGAACACAGATGATTATCAAGGGACATGATTTTCCCAATGTGACGCTGGTCGGTGTGCTGGCGGCGGACCAGTCTCTTTTTGAGAGTGATTACCGCGCGGCGGAACACACGTACGGCCTTCTCGTTCAGGCGGCAGGACGCGCCGGGCGGGGCAGAATCGCCGGTGAGGCCATGATTCAGACTTTCAATCCCGATCATTACAGCATTCAGGCTGCAGTGAAGCAGGATTACGAGAGTTTTTACAGCACGGAAATCGCCGCGAGGAACATGCTCGACTATCCGCCGGCGGCGCAGCTGCTTGCCGTCCACGGCTCCGGAAAAAACGGAGAAAGACTGCACACGGCCATGGCCCAGCTGCTGAAATTCCTGAAGGAGCATGTGCGGAAGGACATCATGCCGCTCGGACCGGCACCGGAGGTTATTTCCAGAATCAACGACGTATACCGGGAGGTACTGTACATCAAGGCACCGACAGAAAAACGCGCGGTGGAAGTGCGGCAGCTTCTCGAGAAATTTATTGAGATCAACAGCGGTTTTCACGGACTTATTTTTCAGTATGATCTGAACGCCTGACAGACAGGCGCGGAGCATAAGCAGGAGGTAGAAAATATGGCAATCAGAAAACTCAGATACGAAGGAGACCCGATCCTTGAGAAGGTATGCAGACCGGTGGAGAAGATGACGCTTCGTCAGAAGATCCTTGTACAGGATATGTTTGATACCATGTATAAGGAGATGGGCGTCGGTCTGGCTGCACCGCAGGTCGGTGTGCTTCGCAGAATCGTCGTCATCGATGTGGACGGGGAACACCCCTATGTATTTGTAAATCCCGAGATTGTGGAGCGTGACGGTGAGCAGACCGGCGACGAGGGATGCCTGAGCATTCCCGGAAAGGTCGGAACCGTGACACGGCCGATGCACGTCAGAGTAAAGGCCTTTGATGTGAACATGAAGCCTTTTGAACTGGAGGCGGAGGGACTGCTTGCCCGGGCCTGCTGCCATGAATTCGATCATCTGGACGGCATTCTCTATACGGCGCACTGTGAGGGCCCGCTTCGGGATGCCGGGGAATCTCCGGAAGAAGAGGAAGATGCGGGAGACGCTGACACAGAAGGCGCTGACACGGAGTGAGAAACGCCCGTTCCCCGGTCCCGGAACATGAGACGTAAGGGGAATACGGCGGCAGAGCGGCTGTGCCGCAGGAAGAGATACAGAAAATGAAAGTGATTTTTATGGGAACGCCCGATTTTGCCGTCGGTACGCTTGAGGCGCTGATCGAAGCCGGTCACGAGGTGGCCTGCGTGGTGACAAAAACGGACAGACCTGTCGGCAGAAAGCAGATACTGACGCCGTCTCCGGTAAAAATCTGTGCCCTGGAGCACGGCATTCCGGTCCTGCAGCCCGCCAGAGTGAAGGGCAACAGCGAATTTTATGAAGAACTGAAAAAAATCGCGCCGGATGTGATCGTGGTAGCCGCATACGGCAAAATCATTTCGAAGGAAATTCTGACGCTTCCGCGGTACGGATGCCTGAATGTGCATGCCTCGCTGCTTCCGAAATACCGGGGTGCAGCGCCGATTCAGTGGGCGGTGATCAACGGAGAAGAAAAATCCGGCGTCACCATCATGCAGATGAATGAAGGACTGGATACGGGCGATATTCTCGCCGTGAGGGAAGTTCCTCTCGATCCGGAGGAAACAGGGGGCTCGCTGTTCGACCGCCTGTCGAAGGAAGGCGCCGGGCTGCTGACAGAAACGCTGCCCAGGCTGGAGAGAGGAGAGATCCGTCCGGTTCCGCAGCCGGAGAAAAGCCCCACGGCATACGCGAGGATGATCCGGAAGGAAGACGGCAGGATTGACTGGACGAAGGATGCAGTCAGCCTGGAGAGACTGGTACGCGGCATGAATCCCTGGCCTTCTGCCTTTACCTCGATGGAAGGCAGAAATCTGAAAATCTGGTCCGCCGCGGCGGACCCTTCGGTCTCGGAGGAGACCCCGGGAACGGTTCTCTCTGCAGATGAAGGAGGCATAGCGGTGCAGACGGGCGGCGGCGTCCTAATGGTCAGAGAACTTCAGCTTGAAGGGAAAAAACGGATGAAGGCCGCAGATTTTCTGCGCGGTCACAGCATCGGCAGGGGTGCGGTTCTCGGCATCTGAGAAGGAGGCGGATTTGCGATGTATTACGGATCATACGGCGGATATTATTACGGCTTTGACTGGACGTATCTGCTGATCATTGCGGCATTTCTGATTTCACTGATTGTGCAGACAACCATGCAGAGCACCTTCCGGAAGTACAGCCGGATCGGAAGCATGGCAGGTATGACAGGTGCCGATGTGGCACGGCAGATTCTGGACAGCGAGGGACTGTATCAGGTGCGTGTCATCCCCATCAGCGGAAATCTGACGGATCATTACGACCCCCGAAATAAGACCGTGGGACTTTCCGAATCTGTCTACGGACAGAGATCCATTGCGGCGCTCGGCGTGGCGGCTCATGAGTGCGGGCACGCGATTCAGGATGCGCAGGACTATGTGCCTCTGAGAACGAGGTCCGCGCTGGTTCCGGTGGCCAACTTCGGCTCTCAGTTCTCATGGATTCTGTTTTTTATCGGCCTGATTTTTTCATCACAGCTGCTCTGTGAGGTCGGCATTCTGCTTTTTTGCCTTGCCCTGCTGTTTCAGCTGGTTACGCTTCCGGTCGAATTCAATGCTTCGCACCGGGCACTGGTCAAGCTCGGCAACATGAATCTGATGAACAGAGATGAGGTGAAAGGCACCCGTAAGGTGCTTACAGCTGCGGCCATGACCTATGTGGCGAGCGTATGCGTGTCTCTTCTGTATCTCCTGAGGATGATCATTCTTTCGGGAGGAAGAAGACGTGACTGAACATCAGAATGTGCGCCGGATGGCGCTTCAGACTCTGCTTGCGGTCCGTGAGGACGGCGGGCAGAGCCATTTCATCATGAGAGAAACACTCGATGCGAATCCCCGGATGACGGAACAGGAGCGCTCCTTTTACCGGAGACTGACGGCGGGCACGCTGGAATATACCCTGAAGCTGGATTACATCATCAACTGTTTTTCCAGAACCCGTACTGAGAAGATGAAACCGGTGATCCGTGAGATTCTCCGCATGGCCGTCTATCAGATCAGCGAGATGGATGCCGTTCCTGACAGCGCGGCAGTCAACGAGGCGGTGAAGCTGGCGCAGAAAACCGGGTACCGGGGACTTTCGGGATTTGTCAACGGTGTTCTGAGAGCTGTTTCCAAGGATCTTCAGAAAGTGAAGTACCCGGACCGCTCGGACATGGTTTCTTATATGGAGATCAGGTATTCCATGCCGGAGAACCTTCTGAGGGCGTGGATCGAAGAATACGGCGTGGAAAAGACAGAGAACATCTGCGCCGGATTTTACAGAAAGCGCCCGGTAACGGTGCGGCTCCGCGGGGAAAACGCCGGAAAAATCCGGGAAGAACTGCGGGACGGAAGAACGTCTTCCGGTCTGAAGCTCTTGCAGGCACCGTATATCGGCGATGCCTTTTATCTGGCATCGGAGGGAAGTCCTGCCGGATATCCGGAATTCACTGACGGGTCGCTGATCGTTCAGGATGTGAGTTCTCAGATCGCGGTCAGAGCCGCAGGCATCAGAGAGGGCAGCACGGTTCTCGACCTGTGTGCGGCGCCGGGCGGAAAGACGGTACTCGCCGCGGATCTGACCGGAAGGGACGGACATGTATTTTCACGTGATATCTCGGAGAAGCGGGCCGCACGCATACGGGAGAACGTAACGAGATGCCGTCTCGAAAACGTCACGGTGGAAGTGAAGGACGCGCGTGAGGAGGACGGCCTGCAGGCGGATGTGGTGATCGCCGATGTGCCATGCTCGGGATTCGGCGACATCGGACGGAAACCCGAGATCCGTTACCGCGTCGATGAGAAGAGGATCAGGGAACTGACGGTGCTGCAGCGTGAAATTCTTTCCTCCGCAGTCCGTCATCTGAAACCGGGCGGGACGCTGCTCTTTTCCACCTGTACCTTCGGACATGCGGAAAACCGGGATAACTTTTTCTGGCTGCGCGACACCTTCGGACTGCAGCCGGTGCCGCTGACAGACAGGATTCCGGAGGAACTGCTGAAAAATGAAGATATCAGGCGCGGGGCGGCGGAAGGGTATGTACAGCTTCTGCCAGGAGACGCGGAATGTGACGGATTTTTCTTTTCGTGCCTGAAACAGATCTGAGAAAGGATGTGCCGGAAACGGATACACAGAAGAAAATGACGGATGCGACACGCATGGAAGGTGCGACAGACATGGACATCAGAAGCATGATGCCGGAGGAAGTCCTTGCCCTTGTGGAAGGGGCAGGGGATAAAAAATTCCGCGCGGCGCAGCTTTTTTCATGGATGCATCAGAAGGAAGCAGCTGACTACGATGAGATGACGAATCTGCCGAAGGCACTCAGGGCAAAACTGGCCGCGACGTACCCTCTGGTTCATCTCACCATGGTAAGAGAACAGGTCTCCGCCATCGACGGCACGAGAAAATACCTTTTTGCCCTGCCAGACGGCAACGTGATCGAAAGTGTCTGGATGCAGTATCATCACGGCAATTCAGTGTGCATCAGCTCTCAGGTCGGCTGTAGGATGGGCTGCCGGTTCTGCGCCTCTACGGTGAACGGACTGGTGAGAAGCTTAAGACCTTCGGAAATGCTGGAACAGGTGTACAGAATCGACAGCCGGATCCGCGAGACCGAAGGCCCGGACGGCCACGTGTCCAATATCGTGATTATGGGCAGCGGCGAACCGATGGAAAACTATGACAGTGTGGTGCGCTTTATCCGTCTCATCAGCTGTCCGGAGGGAAGAAACATCAGCCAGAGAAATATCACAGTATCGACCTGCGGCATTGTGCCGGGCATCAGAAAGCTGGCGGATGAGGGACTTTCAGTCACACTGGCCATTTCGCTCCATGCGCCGGACGATGAAAAGAGGAAGAAGCTGATGCCGGTGGCAAACCGGTACTCCATTGCGGAGATTATGGATGCCTGCCGGTACTTTTTCCGGAAGACGGGCAGAAGAGTGACTTTTGAGTATGCGCTTGCGGAGGGACAGAACAATGCCGCGGAAGATGCCGCGTCACTTGCCTCCCTTCTGAAGGGCCTGAACTGCCATGTCAACCTGATCCCGGTGAATCCCGTGAGGGAGAGAACCTTTGTCAGGCCTGACCGCACGGCAGTGCTGCGGTTCCAGAAAGAACTTGAAAAATACGGAATAAATGCTACTATAAGAAGGGAAATGGGCGCTGATATAGACGGTGCCTGTGGACAATTACGAAACAGCTATCTGAACGATAGTCAGGAGAGCGTTGAATGAAAGTTTATTCGACTACTGACATCGGCCGGAAGCGACATACGAACCAGGATTTTATTTTTACATCGGAAGGTCCGACAGGCAACCTCCCGAATCTTTTTGTGGTTGCGGATGGTATGGGAGGACACAACGCCGGTGATTTTGCAAGCCGTTACGGTGTGTCCGTCTTTGTTGAAACGGTCCGCAGAGATAAGAATTTCAACCCCGTGAAGATCATGCGCAACGGCATAGAGGCTGCGAACCGTGAGGTGCTGAAGCAGTCCAGGTCGGATCCTGCCATGGCGGGCATGGGGACAACCATGGTCGTATGTACCGTCGTGGGCGGCTATGCGTATATCGCAAATGTCGGGGATTCACGGCTGTATCTGGCGGATGACAACGCAATTACACAGATCACGCAGGACCATTCGCTGATCGCGGAGATGGTTCGTCTTGGGGAGCTGACCCCTGAACAGGGCCGCAATCACCCCGATAAGAATATCATTACCAGGGCGGTTGGAACGAGCGATGAGATCAGGATCGATTTTTTTGATATCCGGGTCACAGAGGGGAATCAGATACTGATGTGTTCGGACGGACTGTCCAACATGGTGGAAGACAGAAGGATTCATGAGATCCTGAGGGACAAAGGCACGAAGGACAAGGCGCGCGCGCTGGTTGACGAAGCAAACGCGAACGGCGGCAGAGATAATATTGCCGTGATCGTGATAGAGTCATAACCGGGCCGACGAGGTGAGAGTATTATGCTAAAAGAAGGAGTTATTCTAAGCGAACGCTACGAGGTTATGTCGCGGATAGGGGCCGGCGGCATGGCCGATGTGTATAAAGCGCAGGACAGGAAGCTGAACCGCCTGGTGGCCATTAAGGTCATGAAGCCGGAATTCCGGGAGGATACCGGTTTTGTCGCGAAGTTTCAGAAGGAAGCGCAGGCTGCGGCAAAGCTTTCCCATCCGAATGTGGTTAATGTCTATGATGTTGGAGAAGACAGGGGACTCTACTTCATCGTCATGGAGCTGGTCGAGGGAATCACGCTGAAGAATTATATTGCCAAGAAGGGCAAGCTCAGCGTCAAGGAAGCGACAAGCATCGCGATTCAGGTTTCACTCGGCCTGGAAGCGGCGCACAACGTGGGTATTATCCACAGAGATGTAAAGCCGCAGAACATCATGATTTCCACCGACGGAAAGGTGAAACTCTCTGATTTCGGTATCGCCAAGGCCATCAATTCCAATACCATCACGGCCAATGTGATGGGATCGGTGCATTACAGCTCTCCGGAACAGGTGCGCGGCGGATTTTCCGATGCACGGAGCGATATCTATTCACTCGGTATCACCATGTATGAAATGGTTACCGGTCGTGTGCCGTTCGACGGTGACACAACGGTGGCGATCGCAATCAAGCATCTTCAGGAGGAGATTGTTCCGCCGTCAATCTATACGCCGGACCTTCCCTATTCTCTTGAACAGATTATACTGAAGTGCACCCAGAAGGATCCGGACCGCAGATACCAGAACGCAGGCGATCTGATCGAGGACCTGAAGAAGTCGCTGATCGATCCTCAGGGCAATTTCGTAACGGTGGCACCTCTTGCCGCACACGCTGAAACAGCGGCCATGACGGACCGTGAGATGCAGAACATCCGCAGTTCGGACGGACCTCAGCAGAGGAATTACAGAAAGAGCCCTGCTGCGGAGCGGGATGACTATGATGATGACGACGATGAGGATGATGACGACGAAGGCAGTTCCGGACTGGAGAAGGCGCTGACCATCGGCGGCTATATCATCGGTGCCGTCATTATTCTGATTCTGATCCTTGTGATCGGCAATATGGCGGGCGTCTTCCATTTCGGCAAGAACAAAGATACGGCAGCGGTGTCGACATCATCGGCACAGGCCACCTCAGAAGCAGCATCATCATCTTCTTCCTCTTCTTCTTCAGAGGAGGCACCGGTTACGGTGCCGGATTTCAGAGGCAAGACCGTTGACGAGGCGACGCAGAGCGCCAATGCGAAGGGCATCGGTATCTATGAGGCTTCCACGGAGGCTTCTGATGATGTGCCGGAAGGACAGATTATCAGCCAGGATCCTGTGGCGGGATCTCAGGTGGCAAAGGGCACGACGATCAACGTAACCGTCAGCACTGGAGAGGCAAAAGTAACCATTCCCGTAGGTATTGCGGGTTCCAGCCAGTCTGATGCCGAGGATCTCCTGGACGGTCTGGGTCTGGTGACGGAGATTGAACTCCAGTATGACGAAAACGTGGAGGTAGGCGATGTCATTTCGTGCGATCCTGCGGAGGGCACAGAAGTGTCAAAGGGTTCCACGGTCAAGCTGTATATCAGCAAGGGCGAGGATGATTCCGACAAGGTTTCCGTTCCGGCTGTGATCGGCAAGACAGAGGAGAACGCAAAGCAGATGCTTGACAGCGTCGGGCTGTCCTATACGGTCACCACAACAACGGATGAGAGTCAGGAAAACGGTGTTGTCATTTCCTGCAGTCCTGATGTCGGCGAATCCGTAGATAATGGTACAAGCGTAACACTTACGGTGAATTCTCTTCCGGATACTTCGTCATCATCTTCGAAATCCGGCAAATATGTATGCTACAGTCCGCTTTCACAGCCTTCGGGATATAACGGCGGCTCGGTGAAGATGGTACTGGTTCAGGGCAATCAGTCCACAACCATCTATGACGGAGATAATCCGTGGTCGAACGGCGGCACGTACAGCACTCCGATTGAGAGCACATCCGGTGATACCGGAGAAATTGATGTGTATGAGGACGGTGTGCTGATCGCCAAATATCCGAACGTTACGTTCCAGGCAGAATAATGCAGGTCAGAAGCTGCCGCGATGATTCGCGGCAGCTTTTTTTCACGGGATTTCAGGACCGGACGGAAGACAGAAATGCAGGGAAGAATAATCAGAGGAATTGCCGGCTTTTATTATGTGGTTTCAGAGGGACGGATCTGGACCTGCCGGGCCAGAGGAATTTTCCGCAGGAAGGGGCAGAAGCCGCTGGTTGGTGATTTTGTCACGATTGAGATCACGGATGAAACGGCGGGAGAGGCTAATGTGACGTCTATCCTTCCGAGAAAGAATGCGCTGATCAGACCGGAGGCAGCCAATGTGGACCAGGCAATGGTTTTCTTTGCGCTGAAAAATCCTGATCCCGATGCCGTACTTCTGGACCGCTTTCTTGTCTGCATGGCCTACCAGCATGTCCCGGTCATCATCTGTTTCAATAAGGCGGATCTGGCAGACCCTGCCGAGAGCCGGGAATGGACGACGCTGTATGAGTCCTGCGGCTATGAGATCCGTATCATTTCCGCAAAAGAGGGCACAGGCACAGAAGAAGTGCGCTCGCTGCTTTACGGGAAGACGACCGTTGTGGCAGGCCCCTCGGGCGCCGGCAAATCTACCTTTGCCAATCAGATGCAGTCTCTGCTTCATATGGAGACAGGGGAGCTTTCTCAGAAACTCGGCCGCGGAAAGAACACGACGCGGAGGGCGGAACTGCTGATGGTGGATGAGCATACATTTTTCTGCGATACCCCGGGTTTTACCTCGCTTGATCTGCCCGGCATGGAGCCGGAAGAGCTTCAGGGCTGTTTTCCTGAATTTGCGCCGTATGAGCCGCTGTGCCGTTTCACACAGTGTTCCCATATCACCGAACCTGACTGCGGCGTGAAGCAGGCGGTCGAGGAGGGAAAAATCAGCCGCCGGCGGTATGAGAGCTACAGCATGTTCTATCAGGAACTGAAGGAAATCAGAAGGAGAAAATACTGACATGGGCCGGATTTATGAGCTTGCACCGTCGATTCTGTCGGCGGATTTTCTGAAACTGGGTGATCAGCTGGAGACGCTTGAGCGCTGCGGCGTGAAATGGCTTCACATCGATGTGATGGACGGACAGTTTGTCCCTCCGGTTTCTTTCGGAGAACCGGTGATCCGCTCGATCCGGAAGGAAGGAAGCCTGTTTTTTGACTGTCATCTGATGACGGAGGAGCCGGCAAGGTTTATTGCAGGTATGAAGGAGGCCGGCGCCAATGGCATGACGGTTCATGCTGAGGCCTGCCGCCATCTGGACAGAACGCTGGAAGAGATTCACAGCGCCGGCATGAAGACCGGTGTGGCGCTGAATCCCGCGACACCGCTTTCTGCACTGACATACGTGCTGGACAAGACGGATATGGTGCTGATCATGACGGTGAATCCGGGATACGGCGGTCAGGCTTATATCAGGGGAATGACCCGGAAAATCCGGGAGACGCGCCGCATGCTTGATGAGGCAGGGTATCCCGACGTTCCCGTAGAGGTGGACGGCGGCATCAGACAGGATAATATCGATGAGGTGCTTGAGGCAGGTGCGTCGGTGATTGTCTCGGGGTCTGCCGTATTTAAAGGTGATATCTGTGCCAATGTCAGAGGGTTCACAGAAAAAATCCGGGCGTTCCGTGCGGCACAGAAGCTGAGTTAAGGAAAGGACAATGAGGGAAAAAAGAGCAGAGGGGAAGACCGTTCTGATTCTGAGCGGAGGAACGATCGATGAGGCAACGGCCCTTCCTGAGATAGAAAAAATCCACGCCGACAGTATCATCGCTGCCGACCGGGGACTGCTTTTCTGCAGCCGCAGCGGGATCATGCCGGACAGGATTGTCGGCGATTTTGACAGCCTTGAGGAGGCATGCGATACCGGCCCGGAGCTGCTCCGGGAATACCGGAAGCGGGGGATCCCGATTGACCGGTTCAACCCGGTTAAGGATACAACGGATACGGAGATTGCGCTTGAGAAGGCGCTGGAGGAAGGAGCCACCAGAATCTGTCTGTTCGGGGCAACCGGAACGAGGGCGGATCACACACTGAGCAATCTGCTGAATCTCGTCAGACTGCGCGACCGCGGGGTGACGGGGGTGATCATTGACAGCCACAACCGCGTGACGATGCCGGCCGGCACGGAGATGACCATCCGCCGGGACAGCCAGTACGGCAACAGGATCTCTCTTTTCCCCGTGCGGGGCGAGGTGACCGGCCTTTCCATCAGCGGCGTGAAATACCCGAAGGAGAATGCCGTGCTTGTTCAGGGGGACGGCGGCCTGTTTGTAAGTAATGAAATTCTGGAGGATGTCTGCGAGATACGGTGGCAGAGCGGTGCACTGCTTGTTATGGAGACGAAGGACTGATCCGGAAAATAAATAAGACCGCATGAGGGTCTGCGAAGGAGAAAATCATGAAGACGTATGCATTTGGTGTAGATGTGGGCGGAACGACCGTAAAGATCGGCCTTTTCAACGTGGCGGGCGATCTGCTTGAAAAGTGGGAGATCCCGACGGTAAAGGACAGAAACGGGGCGCAGATTCTGCCGGATATCGCGGCTTCCATCCTGAAGAAGCTTGACGACAGAGATATTGAGAAGGATGACGTTGCGGGTGTCGGCATCGGTGTGCCCGGTGCGGTTCTCCGTGAAAGCATCGTGAACCGATGTGTCAATGTCGGCTGGGGCATCAGGGATGTGGCAGCGGAACTGTCCGAAGCCCTTGGCGGACTTCCGGTAAAAGTCGGAAACGATGCAAATGTCGCGGCCCTCGGAGAAATGTGGAAGGGCGGCGGAAAAGGCCACAGAAATATCGTGATGGTGACACTGGGTACCGGTGTCGGCGGCGGCATCATCATTAACGGCAGAATCGTTTCCGGAAACTTCGGCGCAGGCGGTGAAATCGGCCATATGTGTGTCAATCATGCGGAGACAGAGCGCTGCAACTGCGGAAGAAGAGGATGCCTGGAACAGTACGCTTCAGCCACCGGCATTTCCAGACTGGCAAAGGCGTATCTGAAGGCGCATCCGGATGAGGAGACGCCGCTCCGGAAGAAGGAGAATCCCAGCGCCAGAGATGTCTTTGATGCCTACAGGGACGGAGATGCCGTGGCCACAGCCATAGCGGAGCAGGTGGGAGATTACCTCGGACGCGGACTCGCCAATGTGGCTGATGTTGTCGATCCTGAGGCCTTCGTTATCGGCGGCGGCGTATCAAAAGCCGGAAAAATCCTGATCGATCTGATCAGAAAATATTATCAGCAGTATGTATTTCATACTTCAACAGAAACGGAGATCGCACTTGCCGAGCTCGGAAATGACGCAGGCATCTATGGATCCGTGCGAATGATCCTGGGAGACTGATCTGCTTATTTCTGCTTCTTCCCTTCAACGCGTCTTCGTGCTAAAATACTGAAATGAACTTTTATTAAGGGAGGGAGAAAGATGAGTTCAGGATCTGCAAAGGGATTTAAAAAGGTAATACAGAAATACAATGACACAAGTCTGATACTGAGGATTCTCATCGGCATTATCATCGGTGCGGTTCTGGCACTGATCTGGCCGGGTGCGATCAGCTGGCTTCCGACGCTTGGCGATCTGTTCGTAGGCGCGCTGAAGGCCATCGCGCCGGTTCTTGTCTTTGTGCTGGTGGCTTCGGCACTGGCACAGGGCACGGGAAAGCTGGACAGAAGATTCGGCACGGTGATTTTTCTTTACATGCTGACGACGTTTCTGGCTGCATTCGTTGCGGTTGTGGCAAGCTTCATGTTCCCGCAGACCATGGTGCTGGAAGAGGCGGCAACGGCCGATTCGATTCCGCAGGGCATCGGCGAGGTTATTCATAATCTGCTGATGAATGTCATTGCCAATCCGTTCGGCGCGCTGGCAAATGCCAACTATATCGGCATTCTTTTCTGGGCGGCAATGTTCGGATCGGCCATGAAGGGTATCGCGGCTGAAGGCGGCAAGCAGTTCATGAAGAACGTGGCGGATGCGGTTTCCCTGATTGTACGCTGGATCATCAATCTGGCACCGTTCGGCATTCTCGGGCTGGTTTATAACACGGTATCCACCAACGGACTGGCGATTTTTACCACCTACGGCAAACTGCTTCTTCTGCTCGTGGGATGCATGGCTTTCGAGTCACTGATTGTCAACGGTATCGTTGCTGCGGTCGCACTGGGGCGGAATCCTTATCCGCTGATTCTCCGGTGCCTGAGGGAGAGCGGTATCACGGCGTTCTTCACCAGAAGTTCTGCGGCCAACATTCCGATTAACATGGGACTCTGCAAGCGGCTGGGTCTGGATGAGGATATGTATTCCGTATCCATCCCGCTCGGTGCGACGATCAATATGGACGGCGCGGCGATCACGATTACGGTCATGACGCTGGCGTGTGCTCATACGATGGGCATTACCGTAGATATTCCCACGGCGCTTATTCTCTCTGTTATTGCAACGCTCGGAGCCTGCGGTGCGTCCGGTGTGGCGGGCGGTTCACTGCTTCTGATCCCGATGGCCTGCTCACTTTTCGGCATTCCGAATGATACGGCCATGCAGGTAGTTGCGGTAGGATTTATCATCGGTGTCGTACAGGATTCCGTGGAAACCATGCTGAATTCCTCAGGTGATGTCGTGTTTGCTGCAATTGCTGAGTACCGCGACTGGCTGAAACAGGGCAGACGGCTTCCGGGCTTCATGTATTCCGAAAAAGAGCGCAGCAAGATGGGAATCACAAAGGATTTCCCGGGAGATACCGCAGATGCCATGCGTGAGCAGAATATCGCAGCTGACGCGGAACTTGAATACAAATAAGACGGGGAGATAAGAGGATGGAAGAGAAACCTTCTGGAAAGAGAAAAATCCTGAACATCGTTGTCATCTGCGCGATTATCGTGCTGATGATTGTTGCGGCCTGTGTCACGACAGCCGATTCGGTGCAGCAGTCCTTCTGGGCGCTGGTTCCGCCGATCATTGCCATTGTTCTGGCGCTGGTGACGAAGGAAGTTTACAGTTCCCTTTTTATCGGCGTGATTTCCGGTGCTCTGCTGTATTCCGGATTCAGCTTTGAGGGAACCATGCTTCATGTATTTGATGACGGAGTGATCAGCGTGCTGTCTGATTCCTACAATGTCGGTATCCTGATCTTCCTGGTCATTCTGGGCATTCTCGTATGTCTCATGAACCGGGCGGGCGGTTCCGCGGCGTTTGGTGAATGGGCAGGCAGACATATCAGGACAAGGGTCGGCGCTCAGCTCGCCACCATCTGTCTGGGCGTTCTGATCTTCATTGACGACTACTTCAACTGCCTGACGGTAGGATCTGTCATGAGACCTGTCACCGACAAGCATCACGTATCCCGGGCAAAGCTTGCGTATCTGATTGATGCGACGGCGGCTCCCGTGTGCATTATCGCCCCGGTTTCTTCGTGGGCGGCGGCTGTTTCCGCCTATGCGCCGGAAGGAACCAACGGCATCGGTCTGTTTATCCGGACCATTCCCTTTAACTTCTATGCGCTTCTGACCATCGCCATGATGATCATGCTGGCAGTGACCAGAACAGATTACGGCCCGATGGCGATTCATGAGAAGAATGCTGTTCTGAACAATGATCTGTATACGACGCCGGACCGTCCGTACGCCAATGCGGAGGATGACAAAATCAGCACAAAGGGCGGCGTGGTCGACCTGATCCTTCCGGTTGTCGTTCTGATTATCGCCTGTGTGATCGGCATGATCTACACCGGCGGATTCTTTAACGGAGAGAGCTTCATTGATTCCTTCGCAGCCTGCGATGCCTCCAGAGGTCTGGTTTACGGTTCCATCATTGCGCTTCTGTTTACGATCGTTTTCTATCTGGTTCGGAATGTGCTGTCTTTCAGTCAGTGCATGGAATGCGTGCCCGAGGGCTTCAAGTCCATGGTCGCACCGATTCTCATCCTGACCTTCGCCTGGTCTCTGAAAGCCATGACGGACAGCCTCGGCGCGAAGGAATTTGTGGCGGCGCTGGTGAAAAATTCAGCGGCGGGCTTTATGAACTGGCTGCCTGCGATCATTTTCCTGATTGCCGTCTTCCTTTCCTTCTCGACAGGAACTTCATGGGGCACCTTTGGTATTCTGATTCCGATCGTGATCAATGTGTTCCCGGCCAGTGATCCGATGATGATTATCGCCATGTCTGCCTGCATGGCAGGCGCTGTGTGCGGTGACCACTGCTCACCGATTTCCGATACGACAATCATGTCGTCCGCTGGTGCGAGATGTAATCATCTGAATCATGTGACGACACAGCTTCCGTATGCGATGACATGTGCAGTGGTATCCTGTGCTACCTATATCGTGGCTGGATTTACAAAGAGTGCGCCGATTTCCCTGATTTTCGGACTGGCGGTGCTTTTCATCATCATCATGGTGATCCGCAGACGCGAAAATCCTGCCATAAGAGCAGCAAAATTATAAGCGGCAGCCGTCAGCCGTAGACACTGAAAATCATGACGGACAGAAAAAGCCCGGAAACGGATACCGTTTCCGGGCTTTTTTTCTTTTTTCTTTCAGGTGTGATCCGGCGCCGTCACTGATCGTGAGCACCGGCCGTTCAGTTCTCCTTCAGTGACATCTGGTGCAGCAGTTTCTGCTTCATATCAAAGAGCCTGTCGGACAGATCCACATAGACGTTCTGCGGGTTGGTCAGACGCATCGTCTCATCCCACAGGGTTTGCTTTTCTCTGGTGCAGATCGCCTGAATCTCCATCGTGGAAGGAGAGCTGTAGACGTACTGCCCTTTCTGGAAGATCGGAACGAGCATCTCACGGACAGTGTAGGTGCCGCCCTTCAGCGTTGTCTTCTTCCATGTGGCATTCGGGTCAAAAATCGTCAGATCCTCTGAAGGATCGAATTTCTCATCCGCAAGGCAGATAAGGTCGGCGCGGATTTTTCCGGTTTTCTTGTCGTAGAAGCGGTAAACGGTCTTGTTTCCCGGATTTGTGATCTTCTCTGGATTCTCCGAGAGCTTGATCTTCGGCGTGAATTCCTTCTCACCGCTGTTTTTGATCGCCGCGAGCTTGTATACGCCGCCGAAGGCAGACCAGCCGTTGGAGGTGATCAGGTTTGTACCTACGCCCCAGGAGTTGATTTTTGCGCCCTGCTGCTTGAGAGAGTTGATCAGATATTCGTCAAGGTCGCTGGAAGCGGAGATGATCGCATCGCCGAAACCGGCGGCGTCAAGCATCTCGTAGGCCTTCTTGGAAAGATAAGCCAGATCGCCCGAATCAATGCGGATGCCGTAGCCCTTCATGGGAAGGCCGGCTTCTCTCATCTCACGGAATACCGTGATGGCATTCGGCACGCCCGAACGGAGCACATCGTAGGTATCGGTCAGAAGAATGCAGGCATTCGGATACATTTTCGCGTAGGTGCGGAAAGCGGTGAGCTCGTCAGGAAAACTCATGATCCAGCTGTGAGCGTGGGTTCCCTTTACAGGTACGCCGAACAGTTCGCCGGTCAGCACGTTGGATGTGCCGATGCAGCCGCCGATCACCGCGGCACGCGCGCCCCAGGTTCCTGCATCCGGGCCCTGTGCACGTCTGAGACCGAATTCCATGATGCCGTCGCCCTTCGCCGCATAGCAGACGCGGGAAGCCTTGGTGGCAATCAGACTCTGGTGATTGATGACATTCAGAATGGTCGGTTCCATGAGCTGTGCCTCCATGATCGGGGCAACAACCTTGACGAGAGGCTCTCTCGGGAATACGACCGAACCTTCCGGAATGGCGTAAATGTCACCGGTAAAATGAAACCCGCGGAGATAGTCAAGGAAGTCGTCTTCAAACAGATTCAGACTTCTCAGATAATCGATATCCTCTGCGGAAAAGTGAAGATCGCGGATATATTCGATCACCTGCTGCAGTCCGCAGCAGATGGAATAACCGCTGTTGTAAGGATTCTGGCGGTAAAAGGCGTCAAAAACTACGGTCTGATCGGTGGGATTCTTGAAATATCCCTGCATCATGGTCAGCTCGTAGAGGTCGGTCATCATCGTCAGGTTACGTTCCTGCACCATTTCAGGTACCTCCATATCTCTTGTACATTGCTTTCCCGGCAGGCCTGTACCATGACCTGCCAGGTGCCGTCTCCGGCACAGCAGAATTCTGTGTCCGAGTATAGCACCGCATAAAGTAAAATACAAACAGTTCAGACTTATCCGGTACCGCGCCGGAACGCCTCAGCGTAAGGCTGAAAATCTGTGTCTGCAGAAAAATCGCCGCTGCCCTCGCGAAGAAGGCAGCGGCGCTGTCACCCGTTTGTCGGCGGACTGTCATGCACTAAGTCAGTGTTCCAGATCGTAATAGGCATAGATTTCATATTCATCGGGCTTTTTTGTGTCACCGATCGTATCCGGTATGCCCATTTTCCAGGGACCTCTGGGTCCGTTTTCATCCTCCATGACCGCTGCGAAATTCAGCATCGCTGCACCGATATCCAGATAGGTGTCATTTTCCGTAACCATTTCCTCCTTCCGCGCCAGCAGAATAAGGATTTTATTGCTGAAAATAAAACGGTATGGCTGACGGTTCAGGAAACTGGGCGCCAGCGTAGCGGCATAAATGGCATGGTCAACCTGAGGAGCAATTCTGTTTTCGCTCCAGTCCGCTTTATTGCCCCAGACACCATAGTATGCGATATCATCCTGTGCAATTTTCGGCGCAACATGTCCCTCGCGCTCTCTGTAGTGAACGTTGGACGGATTAAAGATGTCGAGTCTCTTCAGACGGTGCTCCTGTTTGCCGAAGCCTGCTGCGATCAGTGCAACGATCTCTTTCGGAGAATCAATTCGGAGAGCCGTCTTCACATAATCGCTGTCATTGACCGTGATCCAGCAGCCATCTATGCCGAGCTCTGTCATGGAGAGGATCAGATCCTCGGTCAGATAGCCGGCATTCACCATATAATTCTCGTCCTGATCGGACAGTATGACGATGTAATCCGGCGCCATGAAGGAATTGCCGCCGTATCCCGCAAGCCCTTCCAGGCGGACACCTGCATCGCCGTCTGCAATCATCATCTCCACATCAATTTCCGGGTTGAGCCGCTTCGTCTCAAAAAAAGCCCGCCGGATCTGGTCCTTCTGCTCTTCACTGAGTTCTTTTCTGCGGAATTCGCGCGTGGACTGACGCTTTTCCATCTTCTCCATGTAGTTCATAACATCCCTCCTCCTGTACACGGTGAATACGCTGCATACACGAAAAAGACCGCATCCCCCGATACACGCTCCGGCCGCATCTGTTCACCGTATATTTTGAAAATTTAATAGATTATTATATATTGTATTCCATATTAGCGGAACTGTCCATTATTATTCTGTGTTCGGCCTTAATACAGCACCGCCGAGCATGTCCTTCTGCCGTTTCCACCTGAAAGGAGGGGCTCTGTCTTATCCTTGTCTGCAAAAGACCGGGCATCAGTGATATAATCTGATCATCTTTCTGGTGTACCTGAGATTGAAAACGAAACCGGAGGAGAGATTCATGAGGATCGGAGACGGGCTGATCAGAGCCTTTGTGAAAAACAGTGAACATACGGAAGATGCCGGGGTGAGAGCGGCGTATGGCACCCTGGCCGGTGTGACGGACATTCTCTGCAATGTCTTTCTGTTTGCCGTCAAATTTACGGCAGGTCTGATCATGGCTTCGACCGCGGTCACCGCAGATGCCTTCAATAATCTGTCGGACGCCTTTTCGTCCGTTGTCAGTCTGGTTGGCGTGCGCGTCGCTTCCCGACCGGCTGATGAGGAGCATCCCTTCGGGCACGGCAGGATCGAATATGCGGCTTCGCTGATTGTCGCCGTGGTGATCATTGTCGTAGGCGTCGAATTCTTCAGAACTTCCGTGGACAAAATCCTGCATCCGACAGCGCTTACCGTCAGTGTAACGGCGGTGATTTTTCTTGTGCTGTCCATCCTGGTCAAATTCTGGATGTATCTGTTCAACCGGAATATCGGAAAAAGGATGAAGAGCACACTGTTTTCCGCGACGGCTGCCGATGCGGCTTTTGATATGCTGACGACAGCGGTAACGCTGGTGTCGGTCGTGGTGTATGCGGTGCTCCAGGTCAATATCGACGGCATCTGCGGTCTGATCGTATCCGTTGTCGTCATCTGGGCCGGCATAGGCATCGCAAAGGACATGATCAATCCGCTGATCGGAGAGCCGATGCCGGAGGAATTCAGGGAGCGCATGGAAAAAATGGTGACGGAGATACCGGGCGTGGAGGGCGTTCATGACCTCATTGTCCACAATTACGGTCCGGGCCGTTACATGGCAACCATCCATGCGGAAGTTTCGCGCAAGATGTCGCTTGATGAAGCTCATGCGATCGCGGATAAGGCGGAGCGGAAGGTGAAAAAGGAAATGAATGTGTTTCTGGTCGTCCACATCGATCCTGTCGAAATCCACGATCAGAAGGTCATGGAGATCCGGGAAAAAATCAGCGGGATCATAAAAGACACCGACCCTTCACTCAGCTTTCATGATTTCCACGTGAAGCACGGCAAAACCGACAGGAACGAACTGGAGATTACCTTCGACCTGTGTGTGCCGTACGCCTACAGTGAGGAGAAGGAAAATGAGACGGCGTACAGGATCATGGACAGTATACGCAGGGAGAACCCCCGCTGGCACTGCGTCATCACCATCGACAGGGGCATGGTGCCGGAGACCAGTATTTCCAGCGCCGGCCGCGACTGAACTGCCATGATGGATCGTTACTGTTCACTCTTTGCCAGCCGCTGTCACACATGGAGACTTCCAGCCTCGACACGCTCGCGCTTGTCCTCGGCGCAGCGGTGATAAATTCGTCCTTCGCTACGCTCGGACTCATTAACCACCGACGCCTGCGGAGGTCTCGGCCTGGGAGTCTCCATGTGTTCCGTGGCTCTGGATCGGAAATTTAGACTTGCCTCGTATTTTGAATTATGATATGATACCTAAAGTGTCAGCAATGCTGTTCACAGGCAAGCGGCCCGGTGGTCAAGAGGTTAAGACATCGCCCTTTCACGGCGGTAACATGAGTTCAATTCTCGTCCGGGTCATTCGCCGATGTGGCTCAATTGGCAGAGCAGCTGATTTGTAATCAGCAGGTTATCGGTTCGAGTCCGATCATCGGCTCGTTCATTAAGGACCTTTAGCTCAGCTGGTTAGAGCAGTCGGCTCATAACCGATCGGTCCCGGGTTCGAGTCCCCGAAGGTCCACGACGGTTGTAAAAAACCATATTTTCATCATTGCAGTACTGGCCCAGTGGCTCAGATGGTTAGAGCGCCGCCCTGTCACGGCGGAGGTCATCGGTTCGATCCCGATCTGGGTCGTCAGGAAAGCATTGGGAGAAGTGCAGCAGCGCTTCTCCCGTTTTTTTACGTAAAGGGGAGAAATTTTGAACGGGAGAAATAACTGGTACCGTCTGGATAACGCCGCAAAAATCATTCCGGCCAGTGTCAGTGGTGCGGATACGCGTGTGTTCCGGCTGGTCTGTGAGCTGAATGAGGAAGTAGATCCTCACGTCCTTCAGCAGGCGCTGGACAGGGCCCTTGAGGCTTTTCCGTACATGAACTGCTGTCTCAGAAAAGGCATCTTCTGGTACTATATGGATGAGCTGGATCACGGCGCCGTCGTACATGAGGAATACACGAGAGCGCTGAAATCGCTGTATGTGCCGGGCAGAAGAAATCTGCTCTACCGGGTGGTATATCGAAAGAACCGGATTATGCTGGAGATGTTTCATGTGCTCGCGGACGGAACCGGTGGCTTTATGTTCTTCAGTGCCATCATCACGGAATATCTGGTGCAGAAGCACGGACTGGACAGAAGCCTTGTCGCGGGAGAAGGCTTCGGACCCTCCGTAGATGAGCTCCGTGATGATGCGTTCAGCAGGTTCTATGAGAAAGAAAAAAAGAAAAAACGGAATTATCTGAAGGAAATGTTTCCGACGACGGCCTATCACCTGAAGGGAACCTACGATGAAAACATGGATGCGCACCTGATCGAGGGCACTTCCTCGGTGCGCCGGATTCTCGACATCTGCCATGCGCATCATGTGACGCTCGGCGTATTTGTCACATCGGTCTGGATTGAGTCCATTCTGAGGCAGATGAAGCGTTCGGAATATGATCATCCTGTCGTTGTCAGCGTACCGGTGAATCTGCGCCAGTTCTTCCCGTCGGAAACATCAAGGAATTTCTTCGGGGTCATCAATGTTTCCTATGATCCTGCTTCTTATGACGGGACGCTGGAGAGCATTCTGCCGGTGATCGGGGAAGAATTCAGAAAAATGCTTCTTCCCGAGAATGTACAGCAGACAATGAACTCCTATTCGGCGCTGGAGCATAATCTTGCGATCAAGCCCGTGCCGCTTGCGCTGAAGGACCTGACGGTGAGAGGTATCAAGTACATGATGGACAGAGGGGTGACGACCTCCGTTTCCAATGTGGGCAAAGTCGACATACCGGAACCGCTTCATCCCTATATCCACAAGTTCTGCAGCTTCATGGCCTGCAAGACCGTATTTCTCTGTATCAGTACCTTTGAAGACTGCATTGTGTTCGGTGTTGTCTCCGCCTTTGAAGAGCATACGACGGAGAAGTTTTTCTTCCGCCGGCTGACAGAGCTGGGTGCCGACGTTGAAATTGCAAGCAACGATTATTATGCCTGAGCAACCTCAGGGACAGAAGAAAGGACTGTGTTATGCAGGAGTGCAGCCGGTGTCATGTGACCATCCGGGGGAATAAAAAAGCGTGTCCGCTCTGCGGAGGTCCTCTGACAGGGGAACCGGAGGAAGAGGTATACACACGCGTCGCAAAACGCAGAATTTCCAGATTCGGCGTGGTGAAATGCGCCGCTTTTGCGCTGATTGTCTTTCTCGCCGCCATGGCGGCACTGGATATGTTTAAGGGAGAGATGTATTCCTGGATGCCGCTCGCGATCATCTGTGCCGTGATTGGTTTCCTGGATATCGTCCTCGTCATGTATTACCGGGGCAACCCCCTGAAGGTGATTTCATGGGAGATGTATATCGGCACGGCAGTCAGTGTCATTGTAGATTATTTTACAGGGCAGCACGGATGGGCCGTGACCTGGGTGATTCCCTCCGCATTTCTGGCGCTTGTGATCGCCACGGTATGCGTGGGTGCCGGACTGCAGCTGAGTCTCGTTGATTTTATCCTTTATCTTCTTTTTGATACGGTGGCATCCACCGTGATTCAGGGACTGATTCTCTTTTCCGGAGTGAACCGCTTCCGTTATCCGATGATCATCAGCTTTTTCGTCTGCATTCTTTTCTTTGCGGGCGTGCTGATTTTCCGGTGGAAGGATTTCCGGATGGCGAGCAGCCGATATTTCAATATGTGATCAGGGATTTTATTCCCGGACGGCAGGAGGTATGAATGGCACAGGAATCCAGACGCGCGGCCATCGCGAAAAATCTGAAAAATGCGCTTCCCGCTCACCCGCCGCTTGAGAAAGTAGGAGATGCGGTCGACACGGCGATCAGCATCGGCATCGAGCGCCATTTCGAGGCGCCTCTTCTGGAAGGCGAACCGGAGCTGTACAAGTGGTACAGGATTACCATCCCGGAAGGAATAGCCGGAGACGGCTCGGGCTATTTCATTTATATCAAGAAGGCGGAGAGCAGCCATCTGTGCGTGTTTCTTTCCGGCGGCGGCGTCGCATGGAACAGTTACATGGCGGCACGGCCTGTGACCGGCGGCAAGGTCGCCGCCGGGCTTCCCAATTACTACTGGAACAATCTGCGTCCCATGACGCAGATCATGAACATCAACGGCGGGATCACGGAACTGAACAATCCGGAGAACCCGTTCGATGACTGGAATTTTGTCATAATCACTTACGCGACCGGCGATTTTCACACGGGGAACAATGACTTCTGCTACAGAGATGAAAACGGGCAGCAGCAGGTGCTGCACTTTCATGGCTGGAAAAATCTTCAGGCCGGTCTGACAAAGGGTAAGGAATATTTCCCGGATCCGGACAAGCTTCTGATTGCCGGGGATTCGGCGGGAGCCTTTGCCGTGCCTGCCGTAACAGGAATGATCCTCGAGGATTTTTACCCGGAGACATCCGATGTAACGCTTCTGTCCGACAGCGGGCAGCTGCTGTACCGAAACTGGCGTGAGACGACGGAGAAAGTCTGGAAGTCTCCGGCCTGTGTTTATGAACCGGTCAGAACGGACAATATCACCGTCGACTGGTACCGGAATCTGTATTCCGTCTGGGGCGGCAGGCTCAGGTATCTCTATGCGGGGTCGACCAGGGATTATCTGCTGAGTGCGTATTATAATGATGTGATCACGCACAAATATAAGACGACACCGGCAGTGCAGAACAGGTATTACCGGCACATGCAGGAAATGATCCGTCAGCTGAGGGAGATCAATCCGGCTTTCGGATTTTTTATCTACCGGTGGCAGAGCATGTCACTGCAGATCGGCGGGACGGTCCACACGGCGGTGCGTCACAAGCGTTTCTATTTCCGGACGGCCGGGGGAAAAAGCATGGCACAGTGGCTCGGCGATGCCGTCAACGGTATGGTTTATGATGTCAATATGGAATTCATGAACGGACATCAGACGCATCGCGTGCGCAGAACGGAATCCGCCGGTGAGGATGACTGAGAGGAGCGGATGCCGCTGATGAAAATGACCGGGTATGTACGTATAAAGAATGGCCGGTGCCGCAGCGCGGAGCTGAAAGAAGAAAGCACCGGGAAGAACAGGAGATACGACAGATTATGGATATGGGAAGAAATTCTAAATTCAAGGACGGCATCCGCATCGCAGCTGCGGTCTATCTGATTTATCTGGCAGTGGAAATCATTCAGGACGGACTGATCGGCGGACAGATGCAGGGAAAAATGAGGATCGTCGGCATCATTGCCGTGATCGGTTTCATTGCCTTCGGCGTTGTGGTTTCCATCTGGTCAGTGAAGGACCTGATGAAGATGGACGAAGAAGAAAAAACAGAGCAGGCAGAGCAGGCGTCCGGAGAGGCAGAACCGGGAGATACAGCGCCCGGAGAGGCGAAACCGCAGGATACAGAATCCGGTGACGGGAAATCCGCAGCGGCCGGATCCGGAGATGAGAAATCCGGCGGGGCGGAATCCGGAGAAGAAGGATCCAAAGAGCGGGAATCTGCACAGGAACCGCAGAATAAAACGGAAGCACCGCAGAAAAAGAGCGCTGCCGGCACGGATTCACCGAAAAGCATCTATGAGCGCGCCATGATGCATACCGGCAGTGAAGAGGATAAATCGTAACAAAAAATTAATAATTTTGTCCGGGGTACAAGATGTGGATGCCTGCGGGAAAAACAGGCCTCACATCTTGTTTGAAAACAGATTTACAGACGCTGAAATGCCGGATTTTTCAGAATTGTGCGAACAATAATCAATTGCAAAAGCCGGAACGGCTGATATAATGAAGAGCAGTATTAAATCGTTTTTGAAGGGTGAATTGCTTTTATAATCCATGGTAAAGGCAGTTGTTATTCATGATGATAAATGCAATTCAGCAGTTTATTTCGTACCTGCACAATGACAGAGGTACATCGTACAACACGGAGGTTTCCTACGAAAGAGATCTGAAGCAGATGGCTGAGTATCTCTCTGACGCAGGAGTGGAGAATCCTGAGGATGTGACGGAGACGAACCTGAATTCCTACATCCTTTATCTGGAAAGACAGGATAAGTCGGCGGCGACGATTTCAAGAAGCATCGCTTCCATCCGGTCCTTCTATCATTACCTGCTGCGGAAGCATCTGGTGACAGATGATCCGACAGAACATCTGAAATCTCCGAAGGTGACAAAAAAAACACCGGAAATCCTGACAGCTGATGAAGCTGCGAGACTTCTGGCACAGCCGGACAGACGGACAGACAAGGGCGTGCGCGACCGTGCGATGCTCCAGCTTCTGTACACGACGGGCTTACGGGTAAGTGAACTGATTCACATGACGACGGGGGATGTGAATCTGGAAATGGGGTACATTACCTGTACGGACCGGGGCAGAAAGCGGGTGATTCCCATCGACCGCGGCACCAGGATCATTCTGGACGAATATATGAGTTCAACGAGACAGCGCATGCTGAAAGGAAACGACAGCGATGCGCTGTTCACAAACTGTTCCGGAAAGCCGATGAGCCGTCAGGGATTCTGGAAGGTCATCAAATATTATGCGGCGGAAGCGGGCATTCAGAAGGACATTACACCGCATACGCTGCGGCATTCCTTTGCTGCACATCAGCTGGAGAAAGGGACGGATGTTCACGATCTCCAGGTGATACTGGGTCATGCGGATCTGACAACAACGCAGATGTATGCCAGAATGATGTAAGACGGTGAGGAAAATGCCGGCCGTACGTACCGGTATGCTGTGACCGGCATGGGAATCCTGTCTGCTGTGACCGGCATCAGGATGATGCTGATCCGATGGCGCAATCCGGCTGAAAGAAAATGACAGAAAACGGAAAGGCTCTGAGGCATCGCACTCAGAGCTTTTTTATGCTCTCGAAAAACGTTGCAGAATTCGTCAGAAATAGGTAACATCAGAGTTGCCCGGGCGGAATCGTCCGGGCAGGGAGCAGAACAGGTATGAAATTATCGACAAGAGGAAGATACGGACTGCGGGCTCTGATCGATATTGCCGCGCATCAGGATGAGGGTGCGGTATCCGTGCAGAGCATCGCACGGCGGCAGGCAATTTCCGAAGGGTATCTGGAGCAGCTGATACGTCTGATGAAAAAGGGCGGCCTGGTCGTCAGTGTCCGCGGTGCCGGCGGAGGATACAGAATCGCACGGCCGGCGGAAGAAATTTCGGTCGGAGATATTCTGCGATGTCTGGAAGGAAGTCTGGAGGCCGTGGAGTGTCCGGCACTGGATGGCAGCGACTGCAGCGCGGCTGACGAATGCGTCACCAAGTTTGTATGGGACAGAATCAACCGTGCCATTGCAGAAGCTGTGGATTCCGTCATGCTTTCCGAGCTTGTGGAGGAAAGCAGAAAGCTGAAGGTGTCGCCGGAGGCAGAAATCATCAGAAAGGAGCAGAGCATCCGCCCGTGATCATGCGGCGGCCGTAAAGACCGGGATACCGCGGATTTTCCGCCAGATGCGTGACTGATATTACTATGCTGATATACCTTGATAATGCTGCAACAACAAAAATGGCACCGGAAGTCCGTGAAGCCATGCTTCCCTGGCTGACCGAAAAGTTCGGCAATCCGTCGGCAATCACGAGACCCGGAGAAGACGCAAAGGATGCGGTGGCGAAAAGCCGCAGACAGACGGCGGCACTGATCGGTGCCGAACCGGAGGAAATCTATTTTACATCCGGCGGAACGGAGTCGGACAACTGGGCGCTGACGGCTGTTTTTGACAGGATGTGCAGAAAAGGGCGTCATATCATTACGACGGCCATTGAGCATCCGGCGATCCTCAGGACCTGTGAATATCTGGCGCAGACGAGAGGGGCGAAGATCACAGTTCTTCCGGTAGACAAATACGGTTATGTACGGCCGGAGGACGTGGAAGCTGCCATAACGGATCAGACGATTCTGATCAGTGTCATGACGGCCAACAATGAGATCGGTACCATTGAGCCGGTCCGGGAGATTGGAAAAATCGCCCACAGCCATGGCATTCTGATGCACACCGATGCCGTTCAGGCATTCGGCCAGATTCCTGTCAGCGTGAAGGAACTGAATGTGGATCTGCTCAGCGCCAGCGGCCATAAGCTGAACGGACCTCAGGGTACGGGAATCCTTTATATCAGGAAGGGATTAAAGCTCGGCGCACTGATTCACGGAGGCGCGCAGGAACGTAACCGGCGTGCCGGAACGGAAAATGTTCCCGGTATCGTCGGACTCGGGGCGGCGGCGGAAAGAGCCGCCAGACGTCTTCCTGAAAAAATCAGAAAAGAGACGGAACGCCGGGATTATCTGATCCGGAGAATCAGGGAGGAAATCTCCCACGTTCATCTGAACGGTCCGGACCCGTGCCGGGACGATGATTTTTCCGGAAAGGAAAAATCAGACCCGGAAGAGAATAAGGCGGCTCAGGAAGAACTCACCCGGGAGGACAGAGATCTGCTGACCTTTACCCGGGAGGAGAGGGAATATTTTCACTTTCCCGAAGAGAACGGGGCACAGCCGGAGGAGGAAGACTTTGCGGAAGAATTCCGCGATGATTTCTTCAGTAAAAAAGCACCGGAGGCGTCGGATGACGATTTCAGGAAGAGCTGCCGTGAATCTTTCCGTCAGGAACAGAAAGACGTTCCGTCCTGGGAAAAGCATTTCCTGTCCGGCGTAAATAAAAAAGAAGAAAAAACAGCCGCCGCGGGGGTCTCAAGAGCCGAATCGTACACCAGAGCCATGTGGGGACTGGACGACGGCAGCGGACCGGATCGCTCTGATGCGGGAAATCACATGACAGAATGGCGTTCCGGAGCTGCAGGAAAGGCAGAAGACACGCGCACCGGCGCGGGCGGATGGACCGGCGGGACGGCAGAACCCCGGAAAAACGGAGCCGTCACGGATGGAAACCCGGCCGGACGGCAGCCTCAGGAAACAGAATCAGCGCAGCCTCAGCAGGCCGCAGAAAAGAATCAGCCGCCGAGACTTCCGAATAATGTCAATTTCAGTTTTGAATTCACGGAAGGGGAATCCCTGGTGATCATGCTTGATATGAAGGGCATCGCCGCGTCTTCGGGCTCCGCGTGTTCTTCAGGGTCACTGAGCCCTTCTCATGTGCTGAAGGCTGTCGGTCTGTCCGATGATCTGGCGCAGGGCGCGGTGAGATTCACCCTTTCGGAGGATACCACGGAAGAAGAACTGGACAGGACCGTGGACGTGCTGAAAACATCCGTGGAACGGCTGCGCGGTATCTCCACCAATTTCGACGCATACCTGCAGGGCATCCGTCCGTCGGAGACCGGATCATAACCTTCGGAAATACAGAAAGTGATACAGAAAGTGATACAGAAAGAGATTCTGAAATGAGTGATAAGAAAACGGCAGTAGTCGGCATGTCGGGCGGTGTGGATTCATCGGTCGCAGCATATCTGCTCAAACAGCAGGGGTACGAGGTGATCGGCGTGACCATGCAGATCTGGCAGGAGAAGGACGGCGTCACGGCGGAAAGGGAAGGCGGCTGCTGCGGCATATCCGCTGTAGACGACGCGCGCCGCGTGGCGGAAGTCATCGGTATTCCCTATTATGTGATGAATTTCCGTGACATTTTCAGGGAAAAGGTCATGGATTACTTTTCTGCCGAATATCTGAAAGGGCGGACGCCGAATCCCTGCATTGCCTGCAACCGGTACGTCAAGTGGGAGGCGCTTCTCAGAAAGAGCATCGCCATCGGAGCCGACATGATCGCAACCGGGCACTATGCCAGGATCAGAAAACTGGAGAACGGGAGGCTCGCGATTGCGGGCTCTGCTACGGAGGCAAAGGATCAGACATACGCACTGTACGGTCTGACGCAGGAACAGCTCGCCCATACCATTCTCCCGATCGGAGACTATGACAAGCCCACCGTCAGAAAAATCGCCGAAGAAGCCGGACTCCCCGTGGCACATAAGCACGACAGTCAGGAAATCTGCTTTATCCCGGATGACGACTATGCGTCCTTCGTAGAAAAAGATACCGGCGTTCATCTGCCGGAGGGAAATTTCGTCACAAAGGACGGCAGAATCCTCGGCCGGCACAGGGGCATCATCCACTATACCGTCGGACAGCGGAGAGGACTCGGGCTGCCGATGGGAGAACGGGTCTTTGTGACACAGATCCGACCGGAGACAAACGAGGTTGTCATCGGAGGCGCGGAGGATGTCTGCACAGACACCGTCCGTGCGGATCATCTGACCTTCATGGGCATTCCGGATCTGCCCTTCGGCCATCCGGAGCGCTTCATCGGAAAAATCCGTTATAATCACCGCGGTGCGGCCTGTACGGCGGAAAGAACCGGGGACGATGAAATAACCTGTGTGTTCGACAGTCCGGTCAGGGCGCCCGCGCCGGGTCAGGCACTCGTGCTTTACCGGGACGGATGGGTAGCCGGCGGAGGTATTATAAAGTGACAGGGTGAGAACAGTAACCTTCTTTCGACAAACGCTTCAATTTATGACTTGAATTCATGAACGTAATTCTGTATTATAACTAGTGGTAGTTGTTAAACTTTAAACACAATAAACTACACATATATTTTTTAGGAGGATCTAGATTATGGCAGTAAGAGTTGCGATTAACGGTTTTGGCCGTATCGGCCGTCTGGCATTCCGTCAGATGTTCCAGGCAGATGGATATGAAGTAGTGGCGATCAACGATCTGACCAGCCCGGAGATGCTTGCATACCTTCTGAAGTATGATACCACTCATGGCAGATACAACGGAACCGTTGAAGCAGGTGAGGATTCCATCACCGTTAACGGCAAGAAGATCACCATCTACAAAGAGAAAGATGCTGCAAACCTTCCTTGGAAGGAACTCGACATCGACGTTGTTCTTGAGTGCACCGGATTCTACACCTCCAAGGAGAAATCCATGGCACACATCAACGCAGGTGCTAAGCATGTTGTTATTTCCGCACCGGCCGGCAAGGATCTGAAGACCATCGTTTACAATGTAAACCACAAGACCCTTACTGCTGATGATCAGATCATCTCCGCAGCTTCCTGCACAACCAACTGCCTTGCTCCGATGGCTAAGGCTCTGAATGACCTCGCTCCGATCGAATCCGGTTTCATGACCACTGTTCATGCATACACCGGTGATCAGATGATCCTTGACGGACCGCAGAGAAAGGGCAACCTTCGTCGTTCAAGAGCAGCTGCTCAGAACATCACACCGGCTTCTTCAGGTGCTGCCAAGGCAATCGGCCTTGTTATTCCGGAACTGGACGGCAAGCTGAACGGCGCTGCACAGCGTGTTCCTACCGCTACAGGTTCTACCACCATCCTTGACGCTGTTGTTGATGCCAAGGTTACCGTTGATGATGTCAATGCACAGATGAAGAAAGAAGAGACCGAGTCCTTCGAGTACAACACCGATGAGATCGTTTCTTCCGATATCATCAACAGCACCGCAGGTTCTATCTTCGATGCTACTCAGACCAAGGTTCTGCCGATGGGCGACAAGACCCTCGTTCAGGTTGTTTCCTGGTATGATAACGAGAACTCCTATACCACTCAGATGGTTCGTACCATCAAGTATTTCGGTTCTCTGATCAAGTAATCTGACCTGCAGAGGTTAAATCCAACACTGAACCAATGGAGGGGTCCGGTCCGCTTGGACCGGATCCCTCTTCTGATGCGGAGATTTTTCCGTATTCCCTGCTGCGCCACATAAGGCACGGCGGGCAGTATTCCCTTACAAACATAAGGCTTCCGGCGGACGGAGCGGAACGGCTGCCCCGCGGACCGGAAATCCGGAAAAGGAGATAAACATGGCAGGATTAAACAAGAAAACAGTTGACGATATCAATGTGAAAGGCAGGAGAGTTCTCTGCCGCTGCGATTTTAACGTTCCGATGAAGGACGGCCGGATCACCGACGAGAACCGTCTCGTTGCAGCGCTTCCGACCATCAGAAAACTGGTTGCTGACGGCGGAAAAGTAATCCTCTGCTCCCATCTCGGCAAAGTAAAGACCGAAGAAGACAAGAAGACCAAATCTCTGGCACCGGTAGCAAAGCGTCTGTCCGAGCTGCTCGGCCAGGAAGTAAAGTTCGTTCCGAGCCCGGTTGTTGTTGACGACACCGTACGTGCAGCTGTTGATCAGATGAAGGACGGCGACATCATCCTTCTTGAGAATACCCGTTTCCGTCCGGAAGAGACAAAGAACGGCGAGGCATTCTCAAAGGATCTCGCTTCCATTGCCGACGTATTTGTTAACGACGCTTTCGGTACAGCACATCGCGCACACTGCTCCAATGTCGGTGTCACGAAGTACGTTGATACCTGCGTTGTCGGCTATCTGATGCAGAAAGAGATCAGATTCCTCGGCAATGCCGTTGAAAACCCGGTTCGTCCGTTTGTTGCCATCCTCGGCGGTGCCAAGGTTGCAGATAAGCTGAATGTGATCAACAACCTTCTCGAGAAGTGCGATACGCTGATCATCGGCGGCGGCATGGCTTACACTTTCCTGAAGGCAAAGGGCTATGAAATCGGAAAGTCTCTTCTCGACGAGTCCAAGATCGATTACTGCAAAGAGATGATGGACAAGGCAGAGAAGCTCGGCAAGCAGCTCCTTCTTCCGGTTGACACCGTTGTTATCCCTGAGTTCCCGGATCCGATCGATGCTCCGGTTGACACAAAGGTAGTTGACGCAGACAAGATCCCGGCTGATATGGAAGGTGCTGATATCGGACCGAAGACCATCGCGCTGTACAGCGATGCTGTAAAGAATGCGAAGACGGTTGTATGGAACGGACCGATGGGCGTATTTGAGAACCCGATCCTCGCAGCAGGTACGAAGGCTGTAGCAGCCGCACTGGCTGAGACGGATGCAACCACCATCATTGGCGGCGGCGATTCTGCAGCAGCAGTTAACCAGCTCGGATACGGCGACAAGATGACCCATATCTCCACCGGCGGCGGCGCTTCTCTTGAGTTCCTTGAGGGCAAGGAGCTTCCCGGCGTTGCAGCAGCAAACGACAGATAATGTTCGATTTTTCCTGTAAGGAAAGCGCAGCGCGCAGAAAGCGCGCTGCAGGTTACAGATCATAAAAAGGAGAAGTGTATTATGTCAAGACGTAAAATCATCGCAGGCAACTGGAAAATGAACGAAACACCGACCGAGGCAAAGGCTCTTGTAGAGCTGTTGAAACCGCTGGTAAACAATCCGGATGTGGATGTGGTATATGGTGTTCCGGCCATTGATATCACGACAGTTGTGGAAGCAGTAAAGGGAACCAATGTACAGGTTGCGGCTGAGAATATGTATTTTGAGGAGAAGGGTGCCTACACCGGCGAGATTTCTCCGGCCATGCTTGTAGATGCCGGCGTTAAGTATGTGATCCTCGGCCACTCCGAGAGACGCGGCTACTTCCATGAGACCTCTGAGGAGATCAACAAGAAGATCCTGAAATGCTTTGAACATGGTCTTACCCCGATCATGTGCTGCGGCGAGTCTCTGGAGCAGAGAGAGCAGGGCATTACGATGGACTGGATCCGTCAGCAGGTAAAGGTCGGCTTCCAGCATGTTACCGCTGACCAGGCAAAGACAGCTGTTATCGCATACGAGCCGATCTGGGCGATCGGAACCGGCAAGACAGCTACGGCTGATCAGGCAGAGGAAGTCTGCAAGGGCATCCGTGACTGCATCGCTGAGATTTACGACACCGATACAGCAGAAGCCATCCGTATTCAGTACGGCGGATCCATGAAGGCTGCCAACTGCAAAGAGCTTCTGGCTAAGCCCGATATCGACGGCGGACTGATCGGCGGTGCTTCCCTCAAGGCAGAATTTGCCGAGATCGTTAACTACAATAAGTAATCCGGCGGCGCACCGCGCCGAAACAGCTTGACTCTGTGCGTTTTCACAGATAGAATAAAAACGTTGGTTATAATGTATTTTTACATATAAATCTTTCAATTCAGGAGGAAAAAAACAGATGGCAAAGAAATGGATCTACCTGTTTACCGAAGGCAACAAGGACATGCGCGAGTTGCTCGGTGGTAAGGGTGCAAACCTTGCCGAGATGACCAATATCGGTCTTCCGGTTCCGCAGGGTTTTACCATCACTACTGAGGCCTGCACACAGTACTATGAAGACGGCAGACAGATCAATGATGAGATCAAAGGACAGATCGCAGAGTACATGGACAAGCTGGAGCAGATCACCGGAAAGAAATTCGGCGATGCTGAGAACCCGCTTCTGGTTTCCGTTCGTTCCGGCGCCCGCGCATCTATGCCCGGTATGATGGATACGATCCTTAACCTCGGCCTTAATGAAACTGTAGTAGAGACTCTTGCAAAGAAGTCCGGCAATCCGAGATGGGCATGGGACTGCTACAGAAGATTTATCCAGATGTTCTCCGATGTCGTTATGGAGGTTTCCAAGAGCGAGTTCGAGAAGCTCATCGATGCCAAGAAGGCTGAGAAGGGTGTAAAGAACGACGTTGACCTTGATACCGATGATCTGAAAGATCTGGCAAGCCAGTTCAAGGCTAAATATAAAGATACGATCGGTTCTGACTTCCCGTCTGATCCGAAGGTACAGCTGATCGAGGCTGTAAAGGCCGTATTCCGTTCATGGGACAACCCGCGTGCGAATGTATACCGTCGTGACAACGATATCCCGTATTCCTGGGGCACCGCTGTTAACGTACAGATGATGGCATTCGGTAACATGGGCGAGACCTCCGGATCCGGTGTTGCTTTCACACGTGACCCGGCTACCGGTGAGAACAGATTCTACGCTGAGGTTCTGATGAACGCACAGGGCGAGGACGTTGTTTCCGGTGTTCGTACCCCTATGAAGTTTGACGAGCTGAAGAAGACCATGCCTGAAGTACATGATCAGCTGCTTGATATCGCAAAGAAGCTTGAGGATCATTACAGAGACATGCAGGATATGGAGTTCACCATTGAGGAAGGCAAGCTTTACATGCTGCAGTGCCGCAATGGTAAGAGAACGGCAAAGGCAGCACTGAAGATCGCCAATGACCTCGTAAAAGAGGGCAAGATCACGAGAGAGCAGGCTGTTCTTTCCGTAGATCCGCACAACCTGGATACCCTTCTTCATGGTTCCTTCTCCAAGGCAACGCTGAAGAATGCCGTTCAGATCGGCAAGGGACTTCCGGCAGCTCCGGGCGCAGCTTCCGGTGCGATCGTTCTGACCGCTGAGAAGGCCAAGGCAGCAGCAAAGGAAGGCAAGAAGGTTGTTCTTGTACGTCGTGAGACCTCCCCGGAGGATATCGAAGGTATGAAGAGTGCTCAGGGTATTCTGACAGCACGTGGAGGCATGACCTCTCATGCAGCTGTTGTTGCCCGTGGCATGGGCGCATGCTGCGTAGCAGGATGCTCCGATATTGTATTCTCTGAGGATGAGCAGAGCTTCACCCTTGGCGGACACACCTACAAAGAGGGAGATGTGATCTCCTTCGACGGTTCTACCGGTAACATCTACGACGGCGCTCTGGAAGTTCAGGAAGGTGCCATCGAGGATGAGGATTTTGCCACCATCATGAAGTGGGCTGATGAGTTCAGAACCATGAAGGTTCGTACGAACGCTGATACGCCGGCTGATGCTGAGAAGGCAGTTGAGCTCGGTGCAGAAGGTATCGGTCTGACCCGTACAGAGCATATGTTCTTCCAGGGCAACCGTATCGATGCATTCCGTGAGATGATCTGCTCTGATACAAAGGAAGAGAGAGAAGAGGCTCTGGCAAAGATCGAGCCGCTTCAGCAGGGCGACTTCGAAGGCCTGTTCACCGCTATGAAGGGTATGCCGTGCACCATCCGTTTCCTGGATCCGCCGCTTCATGAGTTCGTTCCGAAGACGGAAGAGGATATCAAAAAGGTTGCCGATGCAAAGCATAAGACCGTTGAGCAGATCAAGGCACGTATCGCCGGACTTCAGGAGTTCAACCCGATGATGGGTCATCGTGGATGCCGTCTGTCGATCACCTTCCCGGAGATCGCTGTTATGCAGACCACCGCTGTTATCCGTGCAGCCATCAACGTAAACAAGGCTCATCCGGACTGGAATGTTGTTCCGGAAATCGAGGTTCCGCTTGTAGGCGACGTCAAGGAGCTGAAGTTCGTTAAGAAGTTCATCACCGAGACTGCTGAAAAGGAAATCGCAGCTGCAGGCGTAAAGCAGGAGTACAAGATCGGTACCATGATCGAGATCCCGAGAGCAGCGCTGACTGCCGGAGAGATCGCAAAGGAAGCTGACTTCTTCTGCTTCGGTACCAACGATCTGACGCAGATGACATTCGGATTCTCCCGTGATGATGCCGGCAAGTTCCTTGATTCCTACTATGATAACAAGATTCTTGAGAATGATCCTTTTGCAAAACTGGATCAGACCGGCGTCGGCAGACTGATGAAGATGACCGTAGAAGACGGAAAGGCAGCCAATGCCAATCTGCACATCGGCATCTGCGGCGAGCACGGCGGAGATCCGTCTTCCGTTGAGTTCTGCCACAACATCGGACTTGACTATGTATCCTGCTCACCTTTCCGTGTACCGATCGCAAGACTGGCAGCGGCACAGGCAGCTATCAAGAGCCGCAGATAATTTCTGCTTCGGCTTCTGAAGGATCATCCGGAGTTTTCCCGGAGACCTCAGGTCAGATATTCAGGAAGGCTTCTGTACACGATACGTGTACAGGAGCCTTTTTTGTGCGGTCAGACGGCCACATACGGTTACAAAGCGATCGGATGCGGCAGACGCCGGATGCAGAGATAAAACCTGAGAAAGGGTTGACCGGCATCACTTCAGCGCATATACTGACAGAGTAATCATGAATAACCTGCTGGGGGAGCGTGAGCTGAGAGTGCGCGGATTTTTCGCGCAGACCCTTGAACCTGATCCGGGTAATGCCGGCGAAGGGAAGCCTTGCATAAGACAGGCGGACTTTTCCGGTCCGTCCGTGATACGTTCCTCCCCGGGAAAGAAAAGAGGAGGATTTTTTATGTCAGTATTTGCTGTTTATGATGAGGCCAATGGCGTTTATCAGATCACATCGGCCGGTTACGGGCTGATGGTCGCGATTCTGATCGGTGTGCTGCTTCTCGCCAGTTTTCTGACCAAACCTGATCAGAAAAATGTGCTGGGCACCAGAAAACTGGTCTTTTCCGCCATGGCCATCGCTCTTGCGACCGTCACTTCCATGATTGAACTTTTCCATGCGCCGATGGGCGGTTCCATCACGCTGTTTTCCATGCTTTTCGTCACGCTGATCGGCTACTGGTACGGTCTCGGTACCGGCCTTTTCGCAGCCATTGCATACGGTCTGATTCAGATGATGATCGATCCCTATATTATTTCCATTCCGCAGATGCTTGTTGACTATATCTTTGCTTTCGGGGCACTCGGCCTGTCCGGTGTGTTCTGCAATGCGAAGCACGGTCTCATCAAGGGCTACATCCTCGGCATCATCGGAAGATACTTCTTTGCCTGCCTTTCAGGTGTGATCTTCTTTGGTATGTATGGCAACGACTATGGCATGTCACCGCTGGCCTACTCCATGGCATACAACGGTCTGTATATCTTCATCGAAGGCGGTATTACCATTGCGGTTCTCTTTATTCCTGCTGTCAGCAAGGCCATGGTACGCGTGAAAAATCTGGCCTGCCAGTCCTCGGACCGCAGAAAAAAGAAAGCGGCATAAACCGGCATTTTTCCGGTATTGTGGATCCGGGTGACTTATATTATGATGAGTACATAAATATGAATTTCTTACGGTTATGAATGTATGTGTATAGATGTAAGGGTATGAATTCATACATCCAGACCTGCGGGTAAATCCGGAAGCCTGTATGTTTACCTGCGGATGGTCAGGTACGGAGAGCATGATCGCGGAAAGGAGCGGCCTTGGCATATCAGGGATTGTACATAAATGATACGACCGGCAACGGGAATCCGTTCGGATTTTCATCTGTGCGCCTTACTTCCGCGGGTGCTTCGTACGGCTTTTTCAGAAATGCAGCGTCTGCCTCTGCTGCAGCGGCAGGGGCAGCGGTTCTGGCCGGAGCAGCTGTCGGCGGGGCATCCGTAACGGCAGCAGGTCGGAATGCAGAAGAGACGGCATCGGCTTCCGGTGCGGCAGACCTGAAAACACCAGTGTATGATGTGTATGAGCGTTCACCTGAAAGCCTTCGCGGCACTGCAGTGGATCCGGAAGACACGGAGGCTGCAGAAGCTGCTCTGAACGGCACAGAGAAAGAAGAACGGACACCGGGTAAAGTGGAACTGAATCCCGGGGAGTCTGATGAGAAGAAGCCGGGGCGCCGCTCATCACCGGCAGAGTGTGAAACCTGTAAGGAAAGAAAGTACAAAGACGGGTCCGATGAAATGGTCTCCTATAAGACGGCGACGCACATCAGTCCGTCCGAGGCGCCGGCACGCGTCATGGCGCATGAGGGTGAGCACGTGGCCAACGCCTACAAGAAGGCGGAGCAGCATAACGGCAAGGTACTGTCGGTGTCGGTATCGATCCACACAGCCGTGTGTCCTGAATGCGGCCGTGTCTATGTATCCGGCGGAGAGACAAGAACAAAAATAGCCTACAGCACAGACAGCGGGGATGAACCGAAGGATTCCGGGAGAGAAGTACTCGGAGCCAGACTCGACATGACAGCGTGAATAATCCCTGTGCTGAAATATGCGCAACATCAGGCAGCAGAAAATTTACCATGATCATCCGGTTTTTCATGAAGACAGTGAAAAACCGGATTTTTCAGTTTAGGCCTAGGAAAAGAGCGTGGCATACTTTATAATAGAAAAGTCGGCATTTTGCAGGAAATGAAAAACAAACCTGCATTTCCGACGGAGTTTCGCGACATTTCAGGAACGGACTCCATTTTCAGATCTGAGAGGGAAGGGAAAGAAAAATGAACAAACTGATCAGAAGGATCGCAGGGGTGATGATGGCTGCGGTGACAGCCCTGTCACTTGCCGGCTGCAGCGGTGAGCAGCGTATCATGTTCGGTACGGGAGGTACGGCCGGAACCTATTATGCGTACGGCGGTGTGCTGGCGCAGGCTATGCGCAACTATGCTGGCATCCGCGTAACGGCAGTATCCACCGGCGGATCCAAGGCCAATATTCAGACCATACAGGACGGTGATTTCCAGCTGGGATTTACCCAGTCGGATGTTCTTGATTATGCGTGGGACGGCACCCGCTCCTTCGAGAAGGACGGTCCGACACATGATTTCCGTGTCCTCGGCGCCTTATATGATGAGACCGTTCAGCTGTTCACCATGGACCCGGATATCAAATCGGTTTATGACCTCCAGGGAAAGAGTGTATCCATAGGTGCTGCGGGATCAGGCGTTTATTTTAACGCACTTGACGTGCTCAATGCAGCAGGACTCAGCATCTCCGACATTACACCGCAGTATGAGTCTTTTGAGGATTCCAAGGAATCGATGAAGGATGGCAAAATCGATGCGGCCTTCATCGTTGCCGGCGCTCCGACGACAGCCATCACCGAGCTCGCGACGACAAACGGCGTATACCTCATCAATATCGACGGAGACCTGAGGGATAAAATCCTGCAGGAATGTCCGTACTATAAAGCCAAGACCATTCCGGCAGGCACCTATACAGGACAGGATGATGATGTGGAAACCATCACGGTAGAAGCGACGGTCGTCGTTGATGACAAACTGGACAATGATACCGTTTACCGGCTGACGTCGGCGATTTTTGATCACAGTGATGAGATCTCAAAGGAAAATGCGAAGGGCGAAGAACTCTCTGTGGAAAAGGCTGCTGATATCAAAGGTGTGCCTTACCATGCCGGCGCTGCAAAGTACTACGCGGAACACGGCATTACCGTTTCAACGGATGAATCCGGGGATGAAAGCGTACAGTCCGGAAGCAGTGAACAGATCGGCGGCAGCAGCGCGGATTCAGCGACAGGAACAGAGAACTGAGGGGGATGGCACATATGACGAGTAAAGTTGATGAAGAAAGAAAAAAGTTTGAGGCCCGTCAGACGGAAGAAGAAAATAAATTCAACAGAGAACAGGAGGAAAAGTTCAGTCAGTTCGATAATGTCGTAGATGACGAGACGAACGAGATCAAGGCTGATATCGATACCCTGATGCGTAAATACGACCGGGAGTCCAATACGAGAATCTGGGTCGGCAAGCCGAAGGTGGCCATCAGTATCATTCTGGCCATGTTCTCCATCTGGTGCATCTATGTCACGCTGTTTGCCACCTTCCTGGAAGAGATCCGGCTGACATCGTTCATGGCGCTCATCATTCTGATGGGATTTCTGATTTATCCTGCCCGTAAGGGCATGCAGAAGGCCAATTACATGCCTGTCGGCGACATCATTTTCATGATCGCCGGCACGGGAGCTTTTCTGTATTTCACAATGAATGCAAACCAGATCATCAATCAGGGAACGAGATTTACCTGGCCGCAGATCATCATCGGCATTATCGGTATAGCCGCACTGATTGAGGTCACGAGGCGGTGTGTCGGTCTGCCGATTCTGTGTGTGGCGGGATTCTTTATCGTCTACGCTCTGGTGTACGGACTGACGAACCCGGCTTTCTTCGGGCGTGTCCGTTACCTGGTCAGAAATCTTTTCTATACCAAAGAGGGCATTCTTTCTACGCCGATCAATGTCTGCTCGAAATATATCGTTGTCTTCATTATTTTCGGGGCATTTCTTGAGCGGACCGGAATTTCCAACTTCTTTATCAATCTTGCCAACTGTGTTGCCGGTCGTTTTGCGGGCGGACCTGCCAAAGTGGCCGTTATCTCCTCGGCACTCTGCGGCATGGTTTCCGGTTCATCCGTAGGAAACACCGTGACGACCGGTTCCGTTACGATTCCGATGATGAAAAAGACCGGCTACCGCCCTGAATTTGCGGGCGCCGTAGAAGCGGCGGCATCGACCGGAGGACAGATCATGCCCCCGATCATGGGTGCTGCGGCATTCCTGATGGCTGATTTTGTCGGCGTGCCTTATTCCGATATTATCGGGAGAGCGGTCCTTCCGGCTATCCTGTACTTTACGGGTATTTTTATTTCCGTTCATCTGGAGGCAAAGAAGAACAACCTCAGAGGAATTCCGAAGGAAGATCTGCCGAAATTCCGCGATCTGATTAAAAAAATCTACCTGCTGCTTCCGCTGGTGATGCTCGTCATCTGGGTTTCAGGCAACTTCATGACCATGCAGAGAGCAGCTTCGCTGGCGATTGTTCTGGCCATTGTCGTCAGTCTTTTCGACAGCGAGAACCGCATCACACCGCACAAAATCCTCGATGCCCTTGAGGCAGGCGGCAAGAGCACAATCACGGTCGGTGCGGCCTGCGGCGTGGCGGGCATCATCTCCGGAACGATCACGATGACAGGCCTTGCCAATGATCTGATCAACGGCATAGTGACCCTTGCCGGCGACCGGCTGATCATTGCGCTCGTACTGACCATGATCTGCTGCATTATCCTCGGCATGGGCGTTCCGACGACAGCGAACTACTGCATCATGGCTGCCACCACGGCACCGATCCTCATCCGGATGGGAGTTCCGACACTGGCGGCGCATTTCTTCGTTTTCTACTTCGGTATCGTTGCGGATATCACACCGCCGGTGGCACTCGCCGCCTATGCGGGATCCGCCATCGCGAAGTCCAACCCGATGAAAACGGCTGTCAATGCCTCAAAGCTGGCTGTGGCGGTCTTCATCGTACCGTATGTATTCTGCTATAATCCTTCGATGCTGCTGATTGATACGACCCCGCTGGCCGTTGTCCAGATCGCCGTGACATCCTTTATCGGCATCTTCGGTGTGGCAGCGGCACTGGAAGGCTACTGCTTCGCACATATGAACCCTGTGATGCGTATTGTCATCGCCGCCGGCGGACTTCTGCTCATCATTCCGGGCGCTGTATCCGATCTGCTCGGCCTCGCCATCGTCGTCGGCTGCGTCATGATCCAGAGAGGCATCGCAGGAAGACAGAAAAAGGCGGCTGCATAATCGGCGCCGGCCGGAAATCCGTTCTCATGTGTAAATGAAAACATCTCCGCGCCCCTTGTGCATCACAGAGAGAATTCGCTATAATGAATGTGTTGCAGCAAAACGGTAGTACAGAAGAGTGACAGAAAAGGAAGACAGATGGCACAGGAACAGCATGAAAAAGTGATCGTTATCGATTATGGCGGTCAGTATAATCAGCTTGTGGCAAGGCGCGTGCGTGAATGCAGCGTGTACTGCGAGATTTTTTCCTACAGAACTCCCCTTGATGAAATCCGGAAGCTGAACCCGAAGGGAATCATTCTCACGGGCGGTCCGAACAGCGTTTATGAGGAAGGTGCGGCATCCGCACCCGCGGAGCTGTTCGAAATGGGCATACCGGTTCTCGGTCTGTGTTATGGTGCACAGCTGATGCAGTATGTGCTCGGCGGTGATGTACAGCGTGCGGAAGACAGGGAATACGGGAAAACAGAAATGAAGGTTGATGCGACGGACTCCGCACTGTTTGAGGATGTACCTGAGGAGAGCATCGTGTGGATGAGTCATAATGACTACATCACAAGGCTGGCGCCGGGCTTTACGACAGCGGCACATACGGCGAACTGCCCGTACGCGGCGGTAGCCGATGAAACGAGAAAACTGTACGGATTCCAGTTTCATCCGGAAGTGCTCCACACACAGTACGGCACACAGATGATCCGGAACTTCGTATTAAAAATCTGCGGATGCTCCGGTGACTGGCGCATGGAGGATTTTGCCGAGCGCACCATTGAGGAGATCCGCGAGAAAGTCGGTGACGGAAAAGCACTCTGCGCGCTCTCGGGCGGTGTAGATTCATCGGTGGCAGCGGTTCTGATGTCCAGAGCGATCGGGAAGAATCTGACCTGCGTTTTCGTTGATCACGGGCTTCTCCGCAAGGATGAGGGCGATATGGTCTCCGAGGTCTTCGGTCCGGACGGTCCGTATGACCTGAACTTTGTCCGCGTGGATGCCAGTGAGAAATTCTTCAGTGATCTGGCAGGCGTTACCGAACCGGAGAAGAAGAGAAAAATCATCGGCGAGGATTTTATCCGTGTCTTCGAAAAAGAAGCAAAGAAGATCGGTCATGTCGACTATCTGGTACAGGGCACGATCTATCCTGACGTGGTTGAATCAGGACTTGGCGGTGAATCCGCAAAAATCAAATCGCACCACAATGTCGGCGGTCTGCCGGACTATGTGGATTTTCGTGAGATCATCGAACCGCTTCGTTATCTCTTCAAGGATGAGGTGCGCAAAGTTGGCCGCCATCTCGGCATCCCGGAGAAACTCGTCAACCGTCAGCCGTTCCCGGGTCCGGGCCTCGGCATCCGGATTATCGGAGAGGTAACGCCGGAGAAGGTTAAAATCGTGCAGGATGCCGATGCCATCTTCCGTGAGGAAATGGAAAATGCGGGAATTAACAGGACAGCAAACCAGTATTACGCGGCGCTCACGAATCTGCGTACCGTCGGTGTCATGGGAGACGAGAGGACATATGATTATGCCATTGCGCTCCGTGCCGTCAGCACAGTTGACTTCATGACGGCTGACGCTGTAGAGATTCCGTATCCGGTGCTGAAGAAAGTCACCAGCCGGATCGTCAACGAGGTGAGTCACGTCAACAGAGTATTCTACGACATCACGTCGAAGCCGCCGGGAACGATAGAGTTGGAATAAATGTTAAAAGTCCGGAAACCAGCATAAACACTGGGATTCCGGGCTTTTTCTATGTCTCGTGAGTACATTTTTCAAAAAAAGATTCGGCGTTTACCGACCACCCTTTTTGCCTGAAAACGGAACCACCTATTTACCTCCGTCTGTGAAGGTGAAT
>ONOC01000082.1 GCA_900319355.1 uncultured Eubacteriales bacterium
CACTGATGCGCAGAACGGTCGGACCGGATATGGGCGTAAAAGCATCCGGCGGGATTCATACGGCTGAGGAAGCGATCGCCTGTATCAACGCGGGCGCAACCCGGCTTGGCTGCAGCGCGGGCGTGCAGATTATCAGCGGAATACCGAAGTAAGATGCATATGATTTTCTACTGTGCATGATGAAGACGGACAGCGGAAGCTCCCCTGTGAACATTGCCTGTTTGCAGGGGGCTTATTTTATTGAATGAGCGTGCACTGACAGGAGACTTGGAGATGACAATAATGGCGAATGTAAAGGGCGATGTTTGCTTTGAAATAGGGCAATAAGGACAATAATATGAATGACAAACAGCAAACAAACTGAAAAATCAATAAAAAATCACCCCGAATCCATAATTCATCTACCTTTTTCGCACAAATCCCAAAGGGTATACTTGAACTGCGATCAGGATAGAAGGGCGGTGAAAGCGAATGAGCGAGATTCTGGTATCCATGGAGCACATTGTCAAGACATTTCCCGGAGTGAGGGCGCTTGATGATGTTCGGTTTGAACTCAGATCCGGCGAAGTGATGGCGCTGCTGGGTGAAAACGGAGCCGGAAAATCGACGCTGATGAAGATCCTGAGCGGTGTTTACTCGAGGGACAGCGGCACGATGCGGATTCTTGGCCGTGAATACGGGAACCTGACGCCGAAGGGTGCGCAGGAGGCCGGCGTTGCCATTATCCATCAGGAATTGAATATGTGCCAGCATCTGACGGTAGCTCAGAATATGTTTCTAGGGCGGGAGCCGATGAAAGGCATTCAGATTGACAGCCGCCGCATGAGGGAAGACTGCAGAAAATATCTGAAGAAGCTGCATTTTGATATTGATCCCGACACGGTTGTCGGGGAACTGGCAGTATCCAAGCAGCAGATTGTCGAAATCGCAAAGGCACTCTCGCTGAACGCGAAGATTCTGATTATGGATGAGCCGACATCTGCACTCACGTCCAATGAGATCAATGACCTGTTTCGTATTATCCATGATTTGAAGAGTGACGGACATGGGATCGTGTATATTTCCCATCGTCTGGAAGAGCTTCAGTATGTGGCGGACCGGGTGACGATCATGCGGGATGGTCACTATATTGCGGACGGAAAATTCACAGATTTTACGATGGATCAGATCATCGCCAATATGGTGGGCCGTGAGATTAAGGAGAAATATCCGCGGGTCAGCTGTAAGGCAGGAAGAACGATCCTGGAAGTGAAAAACCTGAATGCGGGCCGCATGGTACGCAATGTGAGTCTGCAGGTGAAGGCCGGAGAGATTCTCGGAATTGCCGGTTTGATGGGAGCCGGCAGAACGGAGACGTCAAGAGCGATTTTCGGAGCGGACCCGAAGGAATCCGGACAGATCATTCTGGATGGAAAAGAGATCACCATCAACAGCCCCGAGGACGCGATCAGGGCCGGGATTGTACTGGCGCCGGAGGACCGGAGAAAGGACGGACTGTGTACTAAGCTGTCCATTCATGACAATATTGCTCTCCCGAATCTGGATCTGCTCTGTGGGCGGTTTGGAGTGGTTGACCGAAAGAAAGAGAACGTCATGGTACGGAAGGCGCAGAAGGATCTTGAAATCAAGATGCCGAATGATGAAGTGCGGGCGGAGACGCTTTCCGGCGGCAACATGCAGAAGCTGGTTGTGGCGAAGTGGCTTGCCAGAGGCGCGAAGGTGATCATCTTCGATGAGCCTACACGTGGAATTGATGTAGCGGCCAAGGTGGAAATCTATCAGATCATGAACCAGCTGAAGCAGGAAGGGATTGGCGTGATGTTCATTTCCTCTGAGCTTCCGGAGCTGCTGGGAATTGCGGATCGGATCGATGTGATGTGTGAAGGACGCGTCACAGGGGAACTTGATCCGCATGAGACGACACAGAATGAGGTTCTTACTTATGCGACACGGTTTGAGAGCAAAGTTCAGACCGCGGAAGCCTGACAGGGGAGGGACGGACGTATGGAAGAGAATAAGGCAAAAAAGAACTGGCTTATGCGGCTGTGGTCCAAGCCGGGGTCCGGACAGGTCATCACCGCGATTCTCGGACTGATTGTTCTGAGCATTGTGTTCGGCATGCTCAACGCGTCCTTCTTCTCCGGAAGAAACATTGGAAACCTGCTGAGGCAGATCACATCGACGCTGATTACCGGTATCGGGCAGTCGTATGTCATGATCACAGCCAACATCGATCTTTCCATCGGATCAGTCGTCGGCATGAGTTGTATGATGTCCGCGACGCTGATGACCCACGGTATGAATCCCTGGGTGGCGGTGCTGATTACGATGCTCTGCTGTCTTCTTGTCGGATGGGTCAACGGCGAGCTGGTAGCCCGCTGCAAACTGCCGCCGTTTATCGCGACGCTGGGCACCATGACGATCTGCCGCGGCATCGCGCAGATTGTCAACAACAACTACAATACGGATTCGATCGGTGAAGGCGCCACCGGCTTCCGGAACTTTTTCTACTATGGAAAGACACTGGGTCTGTACAACACCATCTGGATCGCGATCGTCCTCTGGCTGGTATTCAATTTCCTGCTGAGCCGGACCCGGACTGGTCGATATATTTACGCAATCGGCTCGAATGTGGAGGCGGCGAAGCTTTCAGGCGTCAATGTAGTCAAGACGACGACAATTGCCTATCTGGTCAGTGCGATCTGTTCCGGTGTCGTCGGACTGGTAATCTGCGCAACGACAGGCATGGGAACGATGGACGCAGGAAACAGCTATGAGATGTACGCGGTGGCAGCAGGTGTCATCGGAGGCGTTTCTCCGCTGGGCGGACAGGGAATCCTGCTTGGTACAGCGGTTGGTGCATCTATCTGGGGCGTTCTTCAGAACGGTCTTCAGTTTGCCGGAGCGCCGGTTGCGATCCGAAATATCGTGATCGGGATCATTGTTGTGGTTTCAGTCCTGTTCGATGTGATCCTTCGCAGCGGCAAGCGCAGGCATGTGAAGGCGGACGCGTGATACGGCTTTTAGGCTTCCGGCTCACAGGAAGCCTGAATATAGCAGACACACATCAACAAAAAGGAGGATGGTTTTATGAAGAGAATGAAGAAGGCTCTGGCGATGGCTTGCGTGGCGGCGATGACGGCGGCGATGGCGATTCCGGCATATGCGGCTGACAATTACAAGATCTATCTGATCTCGATGGATCAGATGGATCAGCACTGGGTCAATATGGACAAGGGGTGCAAGAAAGCAGTCGAAGAACTCGGAAATGTAGATTATCAGTGGACGGCGCCGGATGTGAAGGATGACGCCAAGCAGATCGAGTGCATCAACAATGCAGTGGCTGGCGGAGCAAATGCCATCCTGCTTGCGGCGAACGGACCGGATGCTGATGTGGCGGCCCTTCAGGAAGCTTCCGACGCCGGTGTCAAAATTGTGTACGTCGATTCTCCGGCTAATTTTGACGCGGTGGCGACATTCGCAACAGACAATACAGCCGCAGGAAAAACAGCAGGCGAACAGATGTTGAAGGCGCTGAAGGACAAAGGCGTTACGAGCGGGAAAATCGGTCTTCTCAACACAAACGCGGCAACGACTTCAACAGTGAACCGGGAAGACGGTTTCCGCTCCGTTTTCAAGGATACCGATTTTGAAATTCTTGAGACACAGTACAGCGAGGGCGATGCGGCGAAATCCAAGGATATTGCGACCAACTATATCAATCAGGGCTGCGTCGGTATCTTCGGAACCAACGAGGGCTGCACGGTCGGTACCGGCAATGCCATCAAGGAGGCCGGAAGTGATGTCGTCGGAGTCGGCTTCGATAAGTCAGACACGATCCTTGGACTGATTAAGGACGGAACGCTTCTCTGCACGATGGCACAGAATCCGGATGTCATGGGCTACGATGGCATCAAGGCAGCAGTGGCGGCGCTGGATGGCTCTGATCCGGGCGACGGATCCACGACGGACACCGGTGTTACAGTCATCACAAAAGACAATGTAGACTCGCTCGGCGGAACGGCGTCTGATGTTGAATCAGCGGCGTCATAAGCATACAGAACGAATGCGGACATCAGGAACAGGCATACAGGTGGCATTCGGAAGGAGAGGGGTCGGCGGAGATCGCCGGTCCCTCTTTTTTCCAGAATGAAAAGAGACGGAGGATGATGAGAAATGGCGAGGCCGGAGCAGATGGATTTTTTAAAAACGAGAGTGTTTTCCGCAAGAAACCGGCATAATCTGGTTCGCATAGACAATCTGAGAACGCCCGGCGCTCAGGAAGACAATCTGTTTGAGAGCCCGGAATTTGATGTGCTGGTCAGCAAGCTGAAGAAGGCAAAGGAAGATGGGAGGACGATTACCTGTTTTATCGGGGCCCATGTCATCAAATGCGGCCTGTCCCGTTACCTGATCTGGCTGATGGAGAACGGGTATATTACGCATCTGGCTTCGAACGGCGCCGGTAGCATTCATGATTTCGAGCTTGCCTATCTTGGCGGCACCTCTGAGTATGTGCCGGAGGCGATCGAGGACGGAAGCTTCGGGATGTGGGAGGAAACCGGCCGTTGGATGAACGAGGCGATTCAGGAGGGCGCCCGCGAGGACCTGGGATACGGAGAGAGCCTGTATCGGTATGTGCAGCGGAACAAATCGCGTTTTCCGTATCTGGATGACTGTGTATTTTATCGTGCGTGGGAGATGGGCGTGCCGATGACGTATCATGTCACGATCGGAACGGATATTATTGATCAGCATCCGATTGCCGATTTCGCGGCAAAAGGAAAAACCAGCGGCACGGATTTCAAGTACTTCTGCCGTTCTGTTTCTCTGCTCGACGAGGGCGTTCATATGAACATCGGTTCGGCGGTAACGGGCGCGGAGGTCTTTCTGAAGGCGCTTTCGATCGCGAGAAACCAGGGCTTTCCAACTTACCATATCACAACGGCCAACTTCGATATCATTCCGCTGGGAGATTATCGGAGCGACGTGGCAAAGGACAAGTACGACTATTACTATCGTCCGCGCAAGAATGTCATCAACCGGCCGACATCGAAAGGGGGCGTCGGACTGTATATTTACGGGCACCATGAAGAGACGATTCCCAGTATGTATGCACGACTGAGATGAGGGAAAGCATAATGAAAAAAATGATACTTTCAGAGCAGCAGCTTGATCGGATCCTGCGAAGCATACAGACCGCACGCCTGCTGGTGATCGGGGATATCTGCCTGGATCTTTACTGGTATGCGGATATGCGTCGGAGCCGGCTGTCGAGAGAAACGCCGCATTTTCCGCTTCCGGTCGTTTCCGAGAAGGCGTCTCCGGGAGGCGGGAGCAATGTGATGAACAACCTTCACGCACTTCATCCGGGGATGCTGAGGTGCATTTCGGTGCTGGGGGATGACTGGAGGGGATGGCTGCTTCGGCGTACGCTGGAGGAGAACGGAATCTCTACAGAGGATATGATGGTCAGCCATGCGTTTCTTACGCCCTGTTACGGCAAGCCGATGAGAAAGGGTATATCCGATGTTGTTTACGAGGATCCCCGTCTTGACTTTGAAAATGCTGACCCGCTTTCTCAGGCAGACGAGAAACATCTGATTAGAAAGCTTAGAGAAGCCGCTCAGGATGCGGACGCGGTGGTTGTATGTGATCAGTTCCGCAACGGGGTTGTAACGCCGGCCGTCAGGCAGGAACTGGAAGGACTGGCAGTATCCGGCAAGACGGTGATCGTGGACAGCCGCGAGCAGATCGGACAATACAAGGGGGTGATTGTGAAGCCGAATGAAGTGGAGGCGGCCGCGGCACTCGGCCTGGATGCGGATACGATTGAGGTGACTCCGACCCGCTATGAATCACTGGCAGCGGCTCTGAGCAGAAAAAACGGCGCACCTGCTTTGGTTACGCTCGGTAGTCAGGGAGCGCTCTGGGCGTCGGACGGAATGGTGACGTACGCGCCGGCGTGGAGGACGGAGCCTCCTCTGGATATTGTCGGCGCGGGCGATACATTTCTTTCCGCTTTTGCTGCCGCACTGGCGGCCGGCATTCCCGGAGACGTGGCGGCGGCATTTGCCAATCTGGCTTCTGCAGTGACGATACGCAAGATCGGGACGACCGGAACCGCCTCGCCGGAGGAGATAACGGCCAGATTCAGGGAAGGATGACGGCAGCGATGCGGAGGATAGGATGAGCGGATATTATCTGGGTCTGGATATCGGAGGAACAAAGTGTGCTGTCATACTCGGAGAAGCTAAGCCGGAAGGAGGCGTGCGGATTCTTGAACGAACTGCATTGCTCACATCTTCCCTGAAGAAATGGGAAGATGTGCTGAAGGCTCTTTGCGTACGCGGCGGTACCATGCTGGAAAATCTGGAGGACGGACGGAGCAGACTGCAAGCCGTCGGAATCAGCTGCGGCGGGCCGCTGGACAGCCGGCGCGGCGTTATTCTTTCACCGCCCAACCTTCCCGGATGGGATCAGGTGCCGGCTGTTTCGTTCATTCGGGAACGAATGGACCGGCCTGTTTTTTTGCAGAATGACGCAAATGCCTGTGCGCTGGCCGAATGGAAATACGGCGCCGGACGCGGCTGCAGAAACATGATCTTTCTCACGTTCGGAACCGGACTCGGTGCGGGACTGATTTTAAATGGAAAACTTTACACAGGAACGAACGATATGGCAGGCGAGGCAGGGCATGTGAGGCTGTCTCCCCATGGACCGGTCGGTTACGGCAAAGAAGGATCTTTTGAGGGATTCTGCTCCGGAGGCGGTATTGCGCGGATTGCAGCGACAAAAGTACTGGAGAGGCTGCAGAGGGGGGAACATCCCTCGTTCTGTCCGGATTATTTATCGATTGGTTCGCTCACGGCGAAAGATGTGTCCGAAGCGGCCGGACGGGGCGATCCGATTGCCCTTGAGGTGTTTGAAGAATCGGCTTCATATCTTGGATATGGACTTTCAATACTGGTCGATCTGCTGAATCCGGAACGGATCGTGATCGGAAGCGTTTATGCCCGGTCGGAAAAACTGTTCCGGGAGACGATGCAGAAAATCATGAAACAGGAATGTCTTCCTGATTCCCTCGGAGTCTGTGAGGTAAAAGCCGCGCAGCTGGGTGATCAGATCGGAGATTATGCGGCTCTCTCAGTGGCGATCGACGGCGTAACAGGAGTACAATGAAAGGAACAGAACATGAACGAACTGCAGGAACTTGACCGGCTTATTGACAGATACCCTGCGCTTTCCGTTGCGAGAGCGGATATTCTGTCCGCCAGACAGATGCTGCTTGACTGCTTTGACCGAGGCGGGAAGCTGCTGATCTGCGGGAACGGAGGAAGTGCGGCTGACTCGGAACACATCGTCGGCGAACTGATGAAGGAATTTATCAGAAAGCGTCCGTTGAAGAC
>ONOC01000022.1 GCA_900319355.1 uncultured Eubacteriales bacterium
CGCCCGGAAATCGGACTTAGAGAAGGTGTCGAAATCGACCTGATCCGCAAACAGCGGCTCGATCTTCACACCGGTAAAATCGATCTTTTCGTTCGGGGTAAAGAACCCGGATGCTTCAGAAACAGCCTCTGAACTCTTCTCTTCGCCGGCCTTTTCGTCCGCATGTGCTTCATTGTTTTCAGCCTTGAGGGACTTGAGTGTCGGGAACAGGATAACGTCCCTGATCGCCTCACTGTTGGTCAGCAGCATAACCAGACGGTCAATGCCGTATCCGATGCCTCCTGTCGGCGGCATGCCGATCTCCAGCGCATGAAGGAAATCTTCATCTGTGTGCTGTGCCTCTTCATCACCGGCTGCGGACAGCGCATCCTGAGCCCTGAAGCGCTCACGCTGATCAATCGGATCATTCAGCTCGGAATAGGCATTGCACATTTCCCATCCGTTGATATAGAGCTCGAAACGCTCAACCTTTCTCGGATCATCCGGTTTCTTCTTGGTCAGCGGACTGATCTCGATCGGATGGTCCATAATAAAGGTAGGCTGAATCATCTTGTCCTCACAGTACTCATCAAAGAACAGATTGATGATGTCGCCCCTCTTATGACGGTCCTCATACTCAATGTGGTGTTCGTCGGCGATTTTTTTCGCTTCAGCATCGGTGGTGATGGTCTCAAAATCGATGCCGGTCTCTTCTTTAATGGCATCTTCCATGGTGAGGCGACGGAACGGTCTGCCCAGATCAATCTCATGACCGGTGCCGTCCTCTTTATTGCCATAATAGATCTTCGTCGTGCCGCATACCTTCTGTGCGACATCACGGAACATGCTCTCTGTCAGTTCCATCATGCCGTTGTAATCGGTATAGGCCTGATAGAGCTCCATGAGGGTGAACTCAGGGTTGTGTCTCTGATCCAGTCCCTCGTTACGGAATACACGGCCGATCTCGAATACTCTCTCCAGTCCGCCGACGATCAGTCTCTTCAGATAAAGTTCCAGAGAGATACGAAGCTTCTTGTCCTGACCGAGCGCGTTGTAATGGGTTACAAACGGACGGGCAGAAGCACCGCCCGCGTTGTCCACGAGCATCGGGGTCTCAACTTCCATGAAGTTCCTGCCCTCGAGGAAACGGCGGATTTCACTGATAATCTGTGATCTCTTGATAAAAGTATCCTTAACCTCAGGATTCATGATCAGGTCCACGTATCTCTGACGGTACCTGAGATCAGGATCGGTGAGGCCGTGAAATTTCTCCGGAAGCGGCTGCAGCGACTTGGAGAGAAGGACATACTGTTTTGCATGTACCGACACTTCACCGGTCTGTGTTCTGAACACATAGCCCTTCACACCGATAATATCGCCGATATCCAGATGCTTGAATTCCTTATAGGCTTCATCTCCGAGCGCATCGCGCTGCATGTAGCACTGAATCTGTCCTTCCTTATCCTGAATATGGCAGAAGGAAGCCTTGCCCATGATACGTTTACTCATGATACGGCCCGCGATAGATACATCTTTACTTTCGTAGGTATCAAAATTGTCGATGATCTGACGGCTGTGTTCCGTCTGATCATAGGTCGTGATCACAAACGGATCTCTGCCGGCTGCCTGCAGGTCCGCGAGTTTCTGACGGCGGACCCTGATAACCTGATTGATGTCTTCCGCCGGCTTCTGCCTGCCGTTCTGTCGGTTCTGCTCTGCCTGATCCGCTGTCTGCTTATTCTGCTCTGCCATAATTTCCTCCTGAACTGCATACCGGTCCCCCGGTTATCAGTAAACATCATGCAAGATGCCACAGTACTGTATTACAAGTAGTGCCACTTACTGAACTTAATTAAGAATTCTGTTAATTCTGAACTGCATGGTGCCTGCCGGCGTATCTACACTGACGGTGTCCCCTGCTTCATGATTGAGCAGCGCCTTGCCTACCGGAGACTCAAGAGAAATCTTGCCCTCCAGGCTGTTTGCCTCAGTCGCGCCCACGATATAAAATGTCATCGTCTGCTTTGTGCTGAGATTCTCAACCTCGGCGCCTCTTCCGACACTGACCTTGTTCAGATCCGCAGTCTCATCCGCAACAACGCTGTTCTTCAGGATGCCCTCGATCTCCTCGATCCGGCCTTCCATCTGGGCCTGCTCGTCCTTTGCGGCATCATACTCCGCATTTTCCGAAAGGTCACCCTGAGCACGGGCCTCTTTCAGCTTTTCCGCTACTTCTTTTCTTTTTTCAACCTTCAGGTACTGAAGTTCGTCTTCGAGCTTTTCTTTTCCTTCTTTTGTGATAATCGTCTGTTCAACGGCCATAATTTTCCATGCCTCCAGATTGTTAATTTTCCGGGCTTTACAGGGCCCGGAGACGGCGATTATTATAAGCTTTATAATGGTATATTGTCAAGAAGTGCGAGGAACGGCGGGCAATTCCCGGACAGTTCCGTTCCGGTCTCCGGTCCGGCGTCAGACAGGGTGACACCCGGCTGGACTTATGGTCATAAATTTGATAATATAAGACCAAATCGTCTTCCTGCAGAAGAAGGCGAAATGCACGGTATTCGGGAGGGGTTATAACATGAACGGAGTGTTCGAATTTTTCCTGCAGTGGATCGGCGTCATCCTCTGCCTTCTTTTTCTGATTATCTTTTCTGTTTCAGCGCACAACGCAAGTACGACAAAGGAAGAGCGGCAGCTGGAGAATGATGATAACCCGGATAATTATCTGGTGAAGAATGCCGGTACGGGTATTGTGAAGGATGTATTGTTTATGATACTGGCCGCCGCCGTCTGTTTTCTGATCGGATGGCTCGCGCTGAAGGTGAATTCCGATTCGACGCAGCTTCTGATCCTGTTCATTCAGATCGGCATTTCCATTGTCAGCGGCGTCGTTTACTTTATGAGAACGCATAAGGTTCTTGTTCAGCGTGTGATGGTAACCGGGGATGAGATCCGCGTGTATCCCGCCTTCGGCAAGCAGTACAAAACCCTGTTCAGCGAGATCCGCACAGTCAAGAAGAACGGCGGTCAGACGGCAGTGGAAAGTTCCAGCCTTGTGATCCGTCCGAACGGCGAGAAGCGCTTTACCGTGACACGGACGATGAAGAATTATGACAAGTTCGCACGCCGGATTGATTCCGACGTGGCGCTTCCCGACCTGACGAAGAAGCAGAAGGCTCCCGCTGACGACATGATGGATGAAGATCAGGACGCATAAGCGGCAACGGCACAGATGATATCTGTGCCGTTTTTTTTCAGCCATTTTTCTCTTGTGCGGTAGTCCGGAAGAACTTTTCCGACCTCTGCCCAGAAGTCCTTTGAGTGGTTCATCTGTTTTCTGTGGGCAAGCTCATGCACGATGACATAATCCTGTACCTCCGGAGGTGTCAGCATGAGCAGACAGTTGAAATTCAGATTCCCCCGGGAAGAGCAGCTGCCCCAGCGGCTCTTCTGACACCGGATGGTGATGCGGCCGTACGTCACGCCCATCTGCTCCGCATACCGCTCCACCCTCGGAGGAATGGTTTCTGACGCCAGCGCGGCGAGCTTTTTCACCTGTTCCGGCGTGATCTCGCCGTACGGGCTCTCCGCCCTGGCTTTCTTTTTTTCCTCAGCCATGGCCAGATGCTTTCTGAGCCACGCCTGATTGTCATCGATAAACCGGTCGATCTCCGCCTGACCCGCGCGGTACGGTGCGCGGATGATAATCTCTGCGTCAGGCGTCACCTGCATCGCCAGTGTCCGGCGCCCCGACCTGATAATGTGATAATCCATCTTCTCTGCCTGCTCAATGTCAGTCTGTGATTCAGACACTCAGTCTGTCATAACGCGAAAAGAACGGCTCCAGCCGTTTTCTGATGATTTCGGCGCCACCGGCTTTTTCCGCCTCAATATTCAGCGGAAGTACCGGGTCATGGAGCGACTTGCGGACGAGCATCCATCCCTTTACTTCACTGTCATTAAAGGAAACGCGGATACCTTCATAGTTGGGCTCTACGATATGAAAGCCCTCGGTCTTCTCCGCGAATTTTCTGAAATCCTCCAGCACCTTTGAACCGTAATCGGCAAAATCCTCACCGGCGATATGGTACCGGATCTCGACAGATTCAGCCGGTGCCTTCAGTCCGCTGATCAGCGACTTGATCGAGCGGCCCTCCTTCTTCAGCTGAGCCATCCTGCAGATGATTTTTACCGCAATATAGGCGCCGTCATCAGAGAAGTAATTTTCCTTAAATGCGCCGTGACCGCTTGTCTCGATGGCAAGCTCGCAGTCCTCTCCTGCTCTGTTCAGTTCGATGCCCTTGTCAATGACATTCTTATATCCTCTGCGATAGCGGAAATGCTTCAGTCCCAGATCTTTCTCCAGGAAGTCATGCAGTTCGTCGGAGGTGATGGAATCGGTCACGACTGTTGATCCCGGATATGCCGGTGCCAGAATCGCTGAAAGCAGCGCGATCAGTACATTTCTGTTCACCTCTGTGCCATCGGAGAAAACAACGGCGCCTCTGTCTCCGTCACAGTCAAAAATCACGCCGAGGTCCGCTCTGCTGTCGAGCACAGCCTTTCTCGCCGCGTTCATGGCATCCCTGTTCTCCGGGTTCGGGATATGATTCGGGAAGGTACCGTCCGGATCAAGGAACACGGAACCGCTGATATCCGCACCGAGCGGCTTCAGGATATCCGTCGCGAAAAATCCTGCCGCGCCGTTGCCCGCATCCTCTACGATATGAAGTCCCGCAAGCGGATGGTCATGATCAGCAGCGTTTACTTCGTCGCAGATGATTTTTTTCATGTTCTCACAGTAAAGTCCGACCATATCGAAGGTAACTGCACTGCCCTTTCCCACGGGCAGTCCCGCCGCCGATACGGAAGATACGCCGTCACCGGCATCCGCCTCAGCGCCCGTGCTGTACTTTTCCGCGAGCTCTGTGGCCAGATCCAGAACTTCCGTCAGCTCATCATGTTCAAGGCCGCCGTCCTTCGTGAAAAACTTCAGTCCGTTTCTGTTGAAGGGAAGGTGGCTCGCCGTAATCATGACGGCGCCGTCAAAATGGCTTCCCGGGAGCACGGTCGACTGGAACATGGCCGGTGTGGAAATCAGACCGCAGTTGTATGTCTCCGCGACGGAAAATCCGTGAAGCACGGCCTCCATCAGAGCATCAGCTGTCACGCGGCTGTCATGCCCTGCTCCGATGCGCAGATCGGATGGATTTTTTCCTGTTCTTCCGGAAAGCCACGTGACAAACGCGCGTGAAATATATGCTGCGATATCGGCCGTCAGCGTCTGCTGCTCCGTATCCGTCGCAATCGCTGCGCCGCGCACATCATTGCCGTTCTGCAGTCTGTGAAAAATCTTTGCGTAATCAGTCATCTTCAAAACCTCCCTTACTTTTCGGTATTACCGTTCCCGTTCTGAATTATCTTTTCCATCCCGGATTTCTTCATTATCTTTTCTGTTCTGGATTACTTTCCATGTTCATCTTTTCCGTTCCGGATTACTTCATTATCTTTTCCGTTCCGGATTACTTTTCATGTCCTGAATTACCTTCTCCGTTCTGAACAGCGGATGCCGGCATGCCTTCCATTTTTCTCAGCTCCGTCCCAACGGAGATCAGCATCGTGATAAAGCAGGCCAGTCCACCGACGACATTGGAGACGGGTTCCGCCAGAAACACGCCGTCCGTTCCCATGCCGAACACGCGGGGAAAAATCCACGTCAGCGGCGCCACGATAAATGCTTTTCTCAGAAGTGAAAAGAAAATCGCATATTTTTTCTTGCCGAGCGACTTAAACACCGTCTGTCCCGTGTACTGAAAAACCATGCAGAAAAACGTCGAAAAATAAATCCGGATTGCCGGAACCGCATCGTCCAGAATCGTTTCATCAGAACTGAAAATCCTGATGATCAGTTCCGGCGCCATCATCATGATCGCCCAGATCAGCAGCGCATAAAGAATACAGATCACAAACATGTACCTCGCCGACTTCGATACGCGGCGGGGTTTTTTCGCCCCGTAATTGTAGCTGAGCACAGGACTCGTACCCTCTGTGACGGCGAGCAGGGGCGTCTCGAAAACCTGCCGCGCCGTATTGACGATGGTCATAACAGACACATACAGATCGCCGCCGAGATCAGCCAGTAAGCTGTTCGCCACGATCAGCACAAGGCTGTTGGTCAGCTGCATGACAAGAGAAGCCGTGCCAAGTCCCGTGATGTCCGCTGTTTCCTTCCCGCAGGAGCGGAACTCCCTGAGACTCATGAGCCGGATGTGGTAGTCCGCCTTTTTCCCTGTCAGAAACTTCAGCACAAACAGTGCCGACATCAGCTGTGAAATCACCGTAGCGATCGCCGCACCCGATACGTCAAGACCCAGCCCAAAAATAAAAACCGGATCCAGCACAATATTGGCCGCTGCCCCGATGATGACGGTCAGCATACCGGTCAGCGTAAATCCCTGTGCATTGATAAACGGGTTGAGGCCCGTGCCGATCATCGAAAAGACGGTTCCGACGAGATAAATTCTGAGATATGGCAGGGCATACTGCAGGGCGTTTTCAGACGCGCCGAAGGCAGCCAGCACCGGTTCTGCAGAAATCTCCCCGACCGCCGTCATGATGACAGCCGTCATCAGCAGCAGAAAAAAGGACGTATTCTGCAGCTTCTCCGCCTCTTTTCTGTCGCCGCGTCCCATGGCCATGGAAAAAAGCGGCTGACCGCCGCTCCCGAACATATTCGTAAACCCTGTGATGATAATAATAATCGGAAAACAGAGTCCGACGGCGCCGAGGGCAGCCGTTCCGATGTCGGGAATTCTCGCGATATAGATCCGGTCAACGATGCTGTACAGAAGATTCAGAAACTGCGCCACCAGCATCGGAAGTGCCGTCGAAGCAATATTCTTCAGAAGGCTTCCATTTTCAAAATCTACACGTTTCATAGCTTAATATTTCCCGCCACACCACTGATAAAAATCTCCAGCCCGATGGCGATAAGAATGATACCGCCGAGAATACTGGCCTTTCCGGCCAGCATGGTTCCGAACTTTCTTCCGATCAGCAGTCCGATGTAACACACAGCGAAGGTAACCGCGAGAATCAGCAGACTCGCACAGACAGCGGTCAGTGCATCATATTCTGCCAGCGTGAAACCAACGGAAAGCGCATCAATGGACGTCGCCACTGCCTGAAGAAGCAGCTCGGAGAGAGAGAGGATATGCGGTGCCTGATCCTCCTCCATTCCGGAATTATCCGACGTTACCGCGGCTTCAGCTGCTCCCTCCTTCCTCCTGGATCCGCGTGGTTTCACACCGTCGCGCAGCATGCCTGCGCCGATATACACCAGCAGAATCAGCGCGATCCACGGAATAAACTTCTGGAAGGCCGTAAAAAAGGAAGCAATGGTGTGTACACAGAACCAGCCTGCCATCGGCATCAGGAACTGAAATCCGCCGAACATTCCCGCAATACCGGCTCTCTTTTTCCCGGACATACGGGGCTCATTCAGTCCGTTCGCCATGGAAACGCAGAAAGCATCCATGGCAAGTCCGAACCCCAGTGCCATACTGTTCAGTATAAAAGCTGCATCCATGATGTCACCTCAGTGATTTGAATTCTGCTCCTCTTGCGTGTGTCCTGATTTCTGCTTTTTATCTTCCGCGGATGCTTTCTTCCGCTCCGGATAGCCGAAATCCTCCTGAATATCTTTTCTGATATCCTCCTCGAGCTGTTCCGTGTCATCACGCCATTTCTTCTGTCTGCGTTCACGTTCCTTACGTACCTCAGCCTCACGCCGCGCAGCCTCATTGATCGTGTCAATCTTATGCTGCTCGATCTCTTTCTCCTGCGCCTCAAGCTCCTCATCAGTCAGTGCCGTCAGCATGAGACTCTTTGCGATCGAATGCTTCGTGTTATATTTCTCATACACGTAGCCAATCACAGAAAAAGTGACGGCTCCGATAAAATTGACGAACAGGTCCTTCATCGTGTCGATGATGCCGATATCGAGATACCCTCCTTCGATGGTCGTTGTGGTGCCGTTTCCTGAATAAATCACGGTCTTTGTGATATCGGAGATTTTCACCGGGATCTGCGAATTCGTCGGATCCAGCTTCACCGAAGCGATTGTTTTCACAATAAAATCCTTCTGCATGTCGAGGTAAAAGGTCTGATCGCAGAAGAATTCAAAAAACTCCCATATGACACCGATGGTCATCGAAAAGCAGAAGGCCACCAGAGACAGATAGAACGGAGACAGGTTCAGATTTTTACTGTGCCGGTTCAGAATATAGATCAGCGAAAAGCCGATCGCCGCACAGAGGAATCCGTTGATCGTGTGCAGCATCGTATCCCAGCCCGGAATGGCCGTGTAATAATGATTGACCTCTCCCAGAATCTCCGCCGCAAAAATAAACAGATAGATCATCATCTCGAATAGCGGCGGGATACCGATCTTCAGCTGTTCGGAGAAAAACGAAGGGAGCAGAAACAGAAACAGAGAAAGAAGGCACAGGGCAAAATCCTCATATTCGCCCTTGAGAAAGCAGCGTACTGCCGTGAGGATCACGAGCAGTCTGAGAATTGCATATAACCGGTAGCTTTTCCTGTTTAGACGGATTCTGTCTTTCTGATGCTGAATCCACTTTAACGGACTTACCATAAAAAGCGCCTTCTTTCCTGTCTTTATTTAATGGCATCAAGCGTAACGGTGAACACAGCATCTTTGCCGGCATACTGCGCTACGCCGTAGTCATCAGGGAAGGTGACATTGATGTCAAAAGTCTCGCCAACCTTATGACCGACAATCTGATCTTCGAATCCGTCAATGTACTGGCCGGATCCGAGAACCAGGGTCTGATTCTCGGCAGTGCCGCCGTTAAATGCCTCGCCGTCGATTTTGCCGACATAATCGATAACTACCGTGTCACCGTTCTTCGCCACCTGTGTGCCGGAAGAAGCGGAGACAAGGTCTTCGCTGCCGGAAGAAGCTGACACGGCTCCGGTGGTTGCTGAAGCTTCGCTCTCTCTGTCTGAGTCGGTGGAAGCCACCGCCGAACTCGTGGATGCGGCGTCTCCCTGCGCGGATACGATGATTCCGATGACAAGAACCACGATGGCCGCTGCCACCAGAACCGGAACCAGAATACGGATCATCTTCTGCTTCTTTGCCGCTGTCTCACGTTCCTTTGCCCGTCTTTCCTGTGCCGCTTTACGATTTTCTTTCTTCATATTGTCATATCCTTTCATGCAGAATCTTCCGGCGCCGTACCGTACCGTCGGCGTCATATGGGAAGATTTTATCATATTCCGTGCCTTTTTTCATCGGGATATGCAGTCTTGTAATAATGGCCTTTTATTGTGTTTTTCCGGACCATGCGGCAGTATGAGTCCGCCGATCAGATTTTTTCCAGACCTGTTCTTCGCCGGATCCTTGCCTTTGCAGTTCCTTCCATCATTCAGCAGTCAACGGTTTCGATCGGCATGATGCTGGTGCAGTCGGTGGTCAATATTTTCGGTCCTGATGCCCTTGCCGGATTTTCCGCAGCAGCCAGGATCGAAAATCTGATTGCCGTGATCTGGGTCTCCATCGGCAATGCTGTTTCGCCTTTTACCGCCCAGAACTACGGTGCCCGCAGGAATGACCGTATTCCGCAGGGTTATCATGCAGCTCTGCTGCTTGACCTGATTTTTGCCGCCGGTGTGTTTGTGCTTCATTTCTCATGTCTTCTATCGCTTTACACATAACCGCTACTCCTTCCTGATCGTATTTGAAATAACGTGTCTGTTTCGCCAGTGCGGGATAATACATGTCATCCGGTTCTGTACAGCGGAAGTCGTGCATCAGTCTCCCGATCTCACTGTCATCGGACCACGTGCCATTTACATAGAGGAGATTATCTGTTTATTGTAGACGATCCGGAGGAAAATGTCAGCCGCGGTTCACACCGGTTCACCGCGATGTAACGTGATCCGCACCGGAATACTTCGGATCACCCCGTTTTACCGCGGACAATCCGCTTTACGGCGGTCCACCATTTATTGTATGATCAAATATGTATATCATGAAGGAACAGGAACAAAAATGGATGAAATAAGCGATAATGACATCTGCAGCCTGAGACTGAGTTTTGCCCCGATGGAAGGCATTACGACGGCCCCATTCCGTTGCAGTCATCATGAAGTGTTCGGAGGAGCCGATGATTATTATGCCCCTTTTCTGAATACCGGACGTGTCTTCCTCTCGCGGACACGCGACCGGCGAGATATGGATCCTGAAGCCAACCGTGGCATTCACATGATTCCTCAGCTTCTGTCGAATAACAGTCGTGACTTTCTCTGCGCCGCTGAAAAGCTTTCATCCATCGGCTATCACGAAATCAACCTGAATCTCGGCTGTCCTTCCGGCACCGTTGTTTCACGTCATCGCGGCGCCGGATTCCTGGAAGATACAGACCGGCTGGACCGGTTCTTCGAAGAAGTTTCTGACGGACTGGAAAAGCTGAATCAGGGGAAGAACGCGTCGGATGCAGTACGCCTGTCGGTTAAAACCCGCCTCGGCATGACCGATCCGGAAGAAGCCTGTGAACTGATAAAAATCTACAACCGTTATCCGCTCTCTCTTCTGATCATTCATCCGCGTGTACAGAAGGAAGGATACAGCGGTCATGTCCATATGGATGTCTTTCTTGACATGCTCCGGGACAGCCGCCTGCCAGTCTGTTATAACGGCGATATCCTGACGGCAGAAGATGCTGTTCGGGTGTTCCGGCAGTGCCGGGAAAGGATGGCAGCCTTGTCATCTTCGGCCGCCGTATCAGATACCGGAGGAAACAGGCAGGGCCATATGATAAGTCCGAAGCTCACAGGAATGATGATCGGACGGGGAGCTGTCCGCGACCCTGCTGTTTTCAGAAAAATCCGCGGCGGCTCATCGATGGAAAAATCCGAGCTGCTTCACTTTCTGGATCTGGTCCTTCGTCGTACTTCAGAAGGCATTCCGGAGGAAATGAACCAGCTGTCCAAAATGAAGGATATCTGGGCATTTCTCGGTCAGTACTTTCCCGGACAGGAGAAAGAGCTGAAGAAAATCCGCCATGCACGAAGCCTTGTGGATTACCAGTCGGCGGTTCAGCAGATCTGCAGCAGTCGGGCTTAATACAGTACTGTGGCATCTTGTAAGATATAAATGTTTACTGTATGGATGCTGTCTGCCATTTTTCGGCACAAAAAAGGCTCCGGGTCTGCCCGAAGCCTTTTTATATCTGTCAGACGTGAATCATTTCAGCTCTCAGCGGCGAATTGCGAAGTGCATGACGAAGGACCGGTATAACGGCCAGTACGACAACCGATGCAACGCCTACCTGAAGTACATTCCCCGGTATAGAGCCGACCGGAGCGATCCAGTTTCCGGTTATGATTCCCTCTGCGATATAGTAGCCACCGATTTTGATGCCAAGAGCGATCAGAAGTGAAACAAGATCATTGATAAAATGGTTATGAATCGGCTTCTTTTCTGCAAACCAGCCGACTTCAAAGCCCATCAGGCCGACAATCACAAACGTGAACGGCGCCCAGGCCACCCAGCCGCTTGTCAGATCAAAAAGGCCCATGCCGAACGCACCCGTGATGGCTCCTGTCTTTTTGCCGAACAGCATCGCTGCAATAAAAAGAGGTACATTGCCCAGATGAATCAGTCCGCCGCTGCCCGCAAGCGGAAGTCTGATATTGATGAGCCATGTAAATACATAAGTCAGTGCGACAAACATCGCTGTCACCACAATCTCGCGGATCGTATCTGAATTTCTCTCTGCAGACGTCTTTGCGGCTGCCTGTTCTTTCTGTGCCATAATCCTGTGCCTCTCTTCCTCGTTTATTTCATATAATTCTTATCTTTTAAATCTGAATCAGGCCCTTTCAGAATTTAACTATCATCTTAGATTTTTTTGAATATATTACAATTACCAGTTTTTTATAAATTTATATGATCAGATCGACGCTGTTCCTGTTTCCGCGCGGACCGTCTGCGCTGACTGCCATCATGTAACGGAAGATTGCAAGAGCTGATTCGTGTGCCTTTCACGATTTTTCATCATCTGACTGTTCCTTCCGCTGTGCCACCGTTCTGCATGCATAAAAAATGAGCGGCTGCATCCGTAGATACAGCCGCTCGGGACCTGATAAGAGCAAAGCTCTTACGAGGATGAGGGGGCAAGATGAAACCCGAATATATGGAAGGATGAATCTGATGATTATGAACTTATATCATCAGTCATCTGTTTTTATGGCATCCGTCTCGATGATGAATTTCACTGATCCGGTCTTGCCGTCGGCGATACCGCTGTAGTTTGTGTAAATCGCATCATCTGAACCTACAGCAAGAAGGCTCTTCTTCAGCTCATCGGAGTCGTCCAGTACGCTCATCAGAGAATCCGTAACACCGCTGACATTTTTGCCCTTCAGTGCGGACGTTCCGTCAGCGAGCTGTTTCGCGCCGTCGTTCAGCTGACCGATACCGCTCTTTACCTGTGCCGAGCCAGTCTGCAGGTCGGAAGAACCACTTGACAGCTTCTTCATTCCATTGAGGAGATCCGAAGATTTGCCGTTCAGCAACTGCAGGCCGTTATCGAGCTGAGACGCACCCGTTGCCAGCTGTGACGTGCCGCTCATAAGGGATGTCATGCTGGATTTTAAAGTTCCGTTGATACCTGAATTCAGCTGAGAAGCACCCGAGGAAAGTCCTGATGCACCAGTTGAAAGCTTCGCCGCGCCGGAAGAAAGCTGTGTGGTGCCATCGGAAAGACTCTTTGTCCCTGTTGCCAGCTTCGATGCGCCATCAGAAAGAGCAGACGCACCGCTGGAAAGCTGCGAAGTTCCACTTGCCAGTGAAGAGGCTCCATCTGAAACACTCTTTGCTCCAGCTGCAACTGAGGATACACCTCCCTGCAATGCATTAATTTGATTACTAATACTGCTATCATCTGGAACTGATTTTGCCGCGGTACTTAACTGACCGCTGACGGTATTCATTACGCCCTGGAGATAGGAAATTTCAGCATAATATCCCCCTGTCGATTCCAATTGATTCTTCAGTACAGATAATGAACTCTTTAATGCACTTACATCCTGTTCCTGTGTAGCAGAGCTCAATTCCTTTAACTGAGAAATCTCATTATTCAGTTGATCTGCGCTATTCAACATAATTTGGGCAGCTGCATATAAATTTTGAGCGGCATCAGTCGACCCACTTGCCTTCAAAGCAGCAGCCTGTGCTTCTAATGTTGCCGCAGAACCACTGAACGCACCAGCCTGAGCAGTAAGATTCTGGATGGCGGTTTGGATCGCCGCACTATTATCCGATGTCTGAGAATCTTCGCTCAGTTTATTGGCTTCATCCTGAGCTTGCTGTAAAACCTCTGTAGTGCTCTGCTGTGTCTGGCCTGTCGGAACCTTATATGAACTAGCAGCAGTACTTAAAGCAGTGGAAGCGCTATTCAACCCGTTTTTTAATGAAGTCATCTGACCAGCCAGACCTGATAATGTATCATTTTTAGTAATCGAATCATTTAACTGGCTGGCACCACTTGAAAGCTTACCTGCACCATCTGCAAGTTTTTTCGCCCCGTCATTGGCACTGGAAGCACCGTCTGCCAGTGTTTTGGCACCGCTTGCAAGGCTCTGTGCGCCGTCGTTCACTGTTGTGGTTCCGTCATTGACTGACTTTGCGCCATCCGCCACTGATTTGGCGCCATCCGCCACGGATTTTGCACCGTCTGCGAGGCTCTGCGCTCCGCTGTACAGCGTATTCATGCTGGATGAGCTGGACTGAAGGGCGCTGTTGAGCTGGCTTGCGCCGGAAGAGATCTTGCCGGAACCGTTTGCCGCGGAAGCGACGCCGTTTGTATACTGTTCTGTGCCGCTGGCGAGCTGATCCAGACCCTGTTTCAGTGCCTTGACGCCGTCATCCATGTCGCTGTATCTGGAATTCAGTTCACTGGTACCGTCATAAAGTTCCTGGCAGCCGTCGGCCAGTTCCACTGCTTTGTCCTTTGCGGTGTCGATCAGATCCTTTACATCGCTGACGCTGTCCACGTCTTCAAAATCAACGCCGTTGAACAGATCGCTCATGGCGATGGTGTAGGTGGAATCCAGCGAGAAGTTTTTCACATCAGCAGTAATTTCCACGCTTTCCGGGATGTTGAAATCGTCGATGTCATCTTCAGCATCATCGATTTTTTCACTGACATCTTTGTCATCGTCGTCCTTGCTGTCTTTCGTGTCTGCTTTGCTGTCCCCGTCATCCGACGCTGAACTGCTGCTGACGACCTTGTCCTGATCATCGTCCGCATCTTCCGTATCCGCCGTCTTATCGAGTTTATCCTTTGCGTCCTGCACATCATCAAGAGCGTCTTTGGAGCTCTGTTTGATCTTGCTCAGATCAAGTGCATCCGCGAGTCCGGGCATACCGTAACCGATGACGATGCTTCTTGTACCGTCGTTGACGATTTTTCCGTTGTCCACGGTGATATTGGTGAAGGTATCGTCCGGCATGATCAGACCGGTCATCATAACGAACGGAGACTGTGTCTTCGTATCCTCGCCGTTGACTTCTGTCGTTACATCCGTGTGATTTGTATACTCAATCTTAATGGTGAGTTTACCGCTCTTGCCGGCCAGATCATCTGCGGAGATCTCCTTTCCGTCGAGATAATAGGTGAATTTAACGCCGATCGGAAGTTTCTTGCTGGATGTACCCTGATAATAAATATCATTGCCGTCGGCCTTCCAGGTCATATTGCTGCCGGAGCCGCTGTAGTCCTCATCGCCCTTGACGTTTTCGATGTCCTTGAGATCAGAGGCATCTTCAATGGTGGAGGAGCCGTCCGTATTGTACAGATGATCCGAAACGGTGATTTTTGATGCCGATCCGGACGGATCTGCGTTGACATATACGGTCTCGTCCTTGTCCACATCTTTATCGGAGCTGTCCTCTGTATCAGCGGAATCAGCTGATGCCGCAAATACCGGCGTCGCCATAACGGGTGTGAATCCCATCAGGGCAGCCATGCCGACTGCCAGTGATGTATTGAAAACTTTTGCTGTATGCTGCTTTCTGATTTTACTGTTTCTGTTCATAATCCCTCAACCTCGATTCCCTGATTATTTCCAGCCTTCAGTACTGTTTGATCTGTCCTGCTGATCCGTGCCGGCTTCTGCATCCCCGGCTTTCTCCGCCGGATCGTCGGAAGCATCGTCACGAAATACCTTTTCTTCTTTTGGGGCATCATCATCGGATCCGCCTTCCGGGCTGTCATCCGCTGCTGTCACGTCAGCCGAAGGTCCTTCGGCAGCTGCCACAGCCGCTGCTGTACCGCTGCGTCTCTGCTGTATCTTTCCGGTGATTTTTTCCACACGGGCCGCCCTCTTCTTTCCGAGGAAATCATAGGACGTATGCTCGATGACACCGCCGAAAATCCGGAGCATGCCGGGCAGTACGAACAGTACAACGAGTGTACTGATCAGTGCGCCGCGTGCCAGCATCAGGCAGATGGAATGAATGATATCGATATCCGAATACATCGCCACACCGAAGGTCGCTGCGAAGAACGAGATACCGGAGGTGATGATGGAAGCCATGCAGGCCTCGTGGGCAATCTGCACGGATTCTTTTCTGCTGTGTCCTCTCTGGCGCTCCTTCTGATAACGGCTGGTCATCAGAATCGCGTAGTCGACGGTGGAACCCATCTGAACCGTTCCGAGAATAATACTGGTGACAAACGATACCGAAGTACCGGTGAAAAATTCAACGGCCATGTTCACCAGAATGGCGAACTCGATCACGAGCTCCAGGATCGCCGGCAGCGTAACCGATTTGTAAACGAGCGCAATGATGACGAAGATAATGCCGAGCGATGCGGTCGTTACGTTTCTGAAGTCTGTATTGGTGACATCGACAAGGTCGTGCGTCAGCGGACCTTCGCCGATGAGCATGCCGCCCTTATCGTACTTATCGATGATGCTGTTGATTTTTTCAATCTGCGCATTGCATTCATCGGAACCGATGTAGTATTTGCTGCTGACGAACGCCAGTGAATATCTGCCGCTTTCCAGCATATCCTTTACATCAGCCGGGATCATGCTTTCCGGAACGCCGGAGCCGACGATGGACTGCATGCCGAGGCAGTAGTTGACGCCGTCAACGTCATCGATCTCGTTCAGCATATTCTTCTGAGCCTTCGCCGGTGTATCCGTATCGATCAGGATCATATGAATGGTGCTGCTTCCGAAATCATCCTCCACCTTCTGTGCGGCGATTTTTGACGGAAGATCTGACGGCAGTGAACCGGACATATCGTAGTAAACGCCTACATGATTGTTGCCGTAGAACGCCGGAACGAACATCACGGCAAAAATCACCAGCCAGACCGGAAATGTCTTCGTGATGAAGTGCGACGGTTTCTTAAGGTTTCCGAGTATCGCCTTATGGCGGGTTTTCTCGATGGCCTTATCGAACATCAGAACCAGCGACGGCAGAACCGTGATGCAGGTAATGACGCCGAACACAACACCCTTCGCCATGACGAGGCCCATGTCCAGGCCGAGCGTGAAGCTCATGAAGCAGAGGGCAATGAAACCTGCAATGGTGGTGACGGAAGAACCGATAATGGATTTAAAGGTATTGGAGATCGCGTGACCCATGGCACGTTCGTTCTCTCCGGGGAACCGCTCCTTGTTCTCGCGGTAGCTGCCCACAAGGAAAATGGAGTAGTCCATCGTGACGGCCAGCTGCAGGACGGCAGCGATGGCCTTCGTGATGTACGAGATCTGACCGAAGATCATGTTCGTACCCATGTTGTACACAACGGCGAACGCGATGTCGATCAGGAACAGGAACGGCACCACGAAGGAATCCGTAAGAAGAAGCATGGCGACCAGCGAAAGAATGACCGCGATGCTGACGTAGATCGGAAGTTCTTCGTCAACCAGATCACTCAGGTCATTCAGGATGGCCGTGGCACCGCTGACATAGCAGTCCTTATCCAGTGTCTCTCTGATCTGACGGACGGCGGTCATGGTGACGTCATCAGAAGAAGAATTATCAAGCAGCGCCATCATCATGGTTGCATCGCCGTTGACAAACTTTTCTCTCAGATCTTCCGGAACCATGTCGAGCGGCAGTGTGATATCTGCCACGTCGTCATACCACAGTACTTCTTTGACGTGCGGAATCTTCTCGATATCCTGCTCAATTTTCTGTACCTGTTTCAAATCCTTGTTCTCAACGACGATCTGCGCATAAGCGCCCATGCCGAACTCGTCGATGAGGATGTCCTGACCCTTTACTGTCTCGAGCGTATCCGGAAGATACGTCAGAAGATCGTAATTTGTCTTTGTGTGCTCATAGCCCCACAGAGACGGGATCAGTGCGAGCACAGCGAGAATCATGATCAGAACTCTGTGCCTCGCGATCCATTTACCTGCCTTAACCAATTTGTGTCATCCCCTATCCCCAGGCCGTCAGGTAGCGCGGCCGCTTATGTATGTGGACCAGGAATCATTATGCCATTTGCTATGATTTCTTTCATATTGTTATTGGCATTCTCCGGGTCCGAGTGCTAACTCTGGAACACATGATAATCCACAAATGACCGTCGGTCAATAATTAATAATCACATAAAAATGATGACCCATGGTCAGTTTTTATGTGCAGAATTGATATTGACCCGTGGTCATTTTTGTGTGTATATTTATTTTAACTATATCGGCAACGTGTATTCATCGGGTGAAAATCCGAAAGTCCGGGGAATACAGAAATCAGATATTCCGCTGAACATCTATATCATACAAGATGCCACCGTACTGAATTAAGCTGAGTGAATAATAAGGAAGAAGATGGAAGTGTTATGGTAACAAAGGTTCAGGCCAAGAAAGAAAACAAGAGAAGTTCTCTTTTCCATCACGCCTATGATCTTTTTCTGAATAAGGGATTTAATGACACGACCATCTCCGACATCGTGAAGAAGTCGGATGTGGCAAAAGGAACGTTTTATCTCTATTTCAAGGATAAGTATGATCTGCGGGATCAGCTTGTGGCACGGGTATCTGCACAGATCCTGCTTGACGCGCAGAATAAACTTGAGCAGACCAAAGACACCGAGCCGGCGCAGACCTTTGAAGGATATGTACTGAAGCTGATCAATCTGATTCTGGATCACTTTGAATCGAATCAGATGCAGCTTCGTTTTATTTCGAAAAATCTGTCCTGGGGCGTGCTGCGTCACATGCTAACCCACAGGCCGGATACTGTGCCGGATGATCTCGATGCCGTTGCGGATCTGAATGATCCTGTCGCAGACCTCAATCTGTTTTACCGCAGATACCTGGATGCCCTCACCCGGGCAAATTATCACTGCGACCGGCCGGATCTTCTGCTGTTTACGGTCATCGAACTGGTGGGATCCAGCGCCTACAGCACGATCATCAACGAAGCGCCCTGCACGCTGCAGGAGTACAAGCCCTATCTGTTCCGCTCCGTCCATCAGATTCTTGAAGGATACAGAATGCCGGAACAGAAGGCTTCGAATGCCCTGTCATAGCACGGAATCCGCACTTTAAGCTGCCCTGTCACAGCACAGGATCGGCATTTTACCCGACAAGACTGGCATAGGCATATTGCGTCCCGTATGCCACAGGTGCCTTGCATGTCAGTACATCTCCCGTAGACGGATCGCTGCCGTTGTCACGCACATGAACGGAAGAGCCCAGGAAGGAAGCATAGCTTCCGTCAGGCGCATAGTAGGTATACTCATCTCCCGGATTGAAGCTGGAGATGGTATCCGTTGTCACATTAAAAAGGTAGTGACGGATTTTTCCCCAGTAGGCAGCATCCGATATCGCTTCCTGATAAAGAGCCGCATGCGGATCATCCGCAGAAATCTCAGGTTCCTGATCATCCCAGGTCGCATCGACCTCATACCACTGATCGTCATCATAATGGATCAGATTCCATGAATGACCTCCCATGCTTTCCGTCGATGCGCCTGCCTTGCCTGTGATTCTCGTCACCTCAAGACCGGCCTGCTGGCAGAGATACTCAAAGGCATAGGAATATCCGTCGCAGACTGCCGTGTTTGCCTCTCCCCTGCTGTTTGCAACCAGCGCTCCGTAGGCCGTGTATCCGTAATCCGTCACATCGCCGGAGGCCTCAGTCGTCGCCGCCAGATCATCATCATAGGTCACCATATCAATCAGCCTGTCATGAATCTGCAGCGCGATCATGGGCTGCGACTGTGTCAGGTCAATATTCGACATAAAATCACTGACCGCCTGATTGAATGTCGTCATCTCCGCTTCCGCATTATCATAGGTCTGCTCCAGCTGAAGCATCACCGCATACTTGCCGTTGCTCTGCCGGTTTCCTGAATAATAATACTGAAAAAGCCCGCCGTTCTGGCTGAACCAGAACAGCTCCGGATGATCGGCAATCAGTGCCTTATACGCATAATTAAAATCCACCTGGAACACATCACCTGAAGGGTCATAGTCCAGCTCGATTTTTTTCCTGTATTCGGTGGAATCGGGATGCTGCACCAGCGCCAGAAGTCCGTCGTAAATTGCCTTCTGGGAATCACTGATCACGGAGTAATAATAATAGAAGGAAGCGTTGTTGATGAACAGGGAGTCTCCGTCCGGAAGGTTGTCCTGATAACGCTCGTCCATCTCCTCCGGAAGCAGCGAAAAATAAAAGTTCTGCGACCCGCCGGATGATCCCGTATCATCAGATGATCCGGTCACAGCGGCTGCACTGCTGTCCGCTGACGTGCTTTCCATGGATTCCGCCGCACGGTTCAGTCCGAAGGTTTCGGCGACCCAGTGTACCATGCTCTTTGCTTTTTCAGCTGCCGTGCTCTCTGCTGCCGCGCCTGATGTGCCCGAACTGCTCGTGTCAGGGAGACGGATCCCGCTGCATCCGGAAGTCAGCAGCGACGCTGCCAGAAGCAGTGCGAGAGCTCCTGTCTGATGATTTCTTCTCATAAAATCCTCCTGTACAACGCCTATCTTACCAGAAAAGAAGGGACGTTGCACTGATTTTCCGGCTGTCGACAAGTCGGAAAGGGCGGCATATAATAATGAGAGGCTGCGGAGATGAAATTTCCGGAACCGATTTTCAAAAAAGAGGACTGACTTATGGATACAGAATTATCAGGGGACAAATCCGGCAAAGCACGTATGTATGCAGGATATATCGGTGTTTTTGACTCCGGTGTCGGCGGCATCAGCGTCCTTCAGGCACTGCGTGCAGAACTGCCCGGTGAAGATATGGTATACCTCGGAGATTCCGCCAACGCCCCCTACGGGGAAAAATCGACGGAGGAGATTCTGACTCTGACAGACCGCTGCTGCGACCGCCTGATGCATGCCGGTGTCAAGGCACTTGTTGTCGCCTGCAACACAGCAACCAGTGTCGCCATCCGCGACCTGCGTCAGAAATATGAAAGCCGTTTGCCGGTGATCGGAACAGAGCCTGCCATCAGACCCGCGGCCGAGGCCTTCCCCCACGGAAAAATCCTGGTCATGGCCACACCGGCCACCCTGAAGCTCGAAAAATACGCCAGGCTTTCCCATGAGCTCTCCGGTGAAGCGGAATTTATTCCCGTCGCCTGTCCGGGACTTGCCGGAAGAATTGAAAAGGGGAATCTGGATGCGCCGGATCTGGAGCACCTGCTCCGCTCCTTTCTCTCGCCCTATATCGGACAGGTCGACGCCATCGTTCTCGGCTGCACACATTATCCCTTCATCAGAAAACAGATCCGCCGTGTCATGGGAGATGTGCCGCTCTTCGACGGCGGCGCCGGCATTGCCCGGCAGCTTCACCGCATGCTGGAAGAACGGCATCTGCTTTCCGGTAAAAACGAAGGACAGCTCATCTTTCTGTCAACGCTTGATGCGCCGGATGAGATCGATCTGTACCGGCAGATGTATTCGCTGCCGGCTTCAGCTGTGTAAATCTTGCCTCGTCTTCCCTGAACGCTGCATAAAAAAGGACTGCCTCAGCGGCAGTCCTTTTACTTTCTGTTTGTCTTCTGACTTCTCTGTCTGCTCTCCCGATTTCCTTCAGGTTCGGACAGGAATTTCCGGTTCCTCCGGATTTTCCGTTCTCAGCCTTTCAGTTCTCTCGTCTCCGCAGCAGCGGTCTTCAGTGCGATCTCCATCATCTCATTGAATGAGGTGCGGATTTCTTCCGGAGACAGATGCTCCGGTTTGAACAGATGATCCGAGATCGTGAACAGCGCCAGTGCTTTCTTGTGTGCATACATGGCTTCTGTATAAAGTCCTGCACTCTCCATCTCTACAGCAAGAAGTCCCGCTTCTCTTTCCTTCTTTGCGACATCCGGATCCGGATAATAGAAGAAATCAGAGGAATACACGGAGCCGACGGCGGTATGAACACCCATCTGATCGGCGATCTCCACCGATTTGAGGAGCATGCCCCAGTCAGCGGTCGGCGCGATATGACCCGGCAGTCCGTATCTCTCCGGTGCTGCGGAATTGGTCGATGCGCTCATCGCCACGACAACATCTCTCACATTCACATCATCGCTGACACCGCCGGCTGATCCGATGCGGATAATTCCCTCAACACCGAACTGTGTGAACAGTTCATGTGCGTACAGGCTGATGGACGGAATGCCCATACCGCTGCCCATGACGGAAATTTCCTCACCATCATAGATTCCCGTGTATCCGAGCATACCGCGGACATCATTGAAAAGGACCGGGTTCTCAAGATAGGTTTCCGCCACGTATTTTGCGCGAAGCGGATCACCGGGCATCAGTACGATTTTTGCAGGATGCGTGCCGTCCTTGATTTCCATGCACGCAGATATTGAAGGTGTTCCCATGTTGTTTCTGTCTCCTGTTCTGTTGTTATTCTGTTCTCTGTCTGTTCTTTTATTCAGTTCTGATATTCAGTTCTGTTATTCAGCTCTGCCATACTGTGCTGCCGTTCAGGCAAGCAGCGGCTTTACCGCTTCTGTCAGTTTGTCCTTCTCCGCCTGAGCTTCCGCCAGATCTCTGCCCTTTGTCGTGAAGTATGTCTTGATCTTCGGCTCGGTGCCGGACGGACGAACGACAACGGAGGCGCCGTCTTCCAGTTTGTAAATCAGTACGTTGGCCTTCGGAAGACCTGTCTCCTCAGGTTTCTCGTAGTCGATGGCGCTGACAACCTTATCGCCGGCAAAATCCTTCGGCGGATTTTTCCTGAGATCTTCCATGATGCCTGCCATCTTGTCCATGCCGGAAAGGCCCGGGAATTCGTAGCTGTCCACCTTGTTCAGGTAACGGCCGTACTCACTGTAAATCTCCTCAAGACGCTGCTTGATGGAACTTCCGATACTTCTGTAATAAGCTGCCATCTCGCAGATCAGCATGGATCCGATCACGGCATCCTTGTCACGAACGTACGGTCCTGCAAGATATCCGTAGCTCTCCTCGAAACCGAAGATGAAACGGTCCACTTCTCCGGCTGCCTCAAGCTGTGCAATCTGATCGCCGATCCACTTGAAACCGGTCAGCGTCTCACGGAGTTCAACACCGTAATGCTCTGCCACGAGATTGGCGAGCGGTGTGGAAACGATTGACTTCACGGCTACCGGATTCTTCGGCATGGTGCCCTTCTCGATACGTCCTGCGCAGATATAGTCAAGAAGCAGCACGCCCATCTCATTTCCGGATACCAGTTCATAGGAGCCGTCCGGGCACTTCATGGCAATGCCGACACGGTCCGCATCAGGATCGGTCGCCAGCATCAGATCCGCACCCGTCTTCTTCGCCAGCTCCAGACCCTTCTCCAGTGCCTCATAAATTTCAGGGTTCGGATACGAGCAGGTGGTGAAATAACCGTTCGGATACTCCTGCTCCGGTACGATCGTGATATCCGTGATACCGATATCCTGCAGAACACGGGTCACCGGGACAAGTCCGGTGCCGTTCAGCGGAGAATATACCAGCTTCAGGCCGGCTGTTCTGCACAGACCCGGACGAACCTGATAAGACTCGATGGCTTTATAAAGCGCTTCTTTGCAGTCATTGCCGACAAAACGAATCAGTCCCTTCTCCACACCTTCTGCAAAGCTCATGTACTTTGCGCCGGTCAGTACATCGGTCTTCTGAATCTGGTCGTAAACAACGGCAGCCGCTTCATCTGTCATCTGACAGCCATCCGGTCCGTAGGCTTTGTAGCCGTTGTATTTTGAAGGGTTATGAGATGCCGTGATCATGATACCGGCATTGCATTTATAATATCTGGTTGCAAATGAAAGCGCCGGAACCGGCATCAGCTCATCATAGATTCTGACATGAATGCCGTTGGCTGCCAGAACACCCGCCGCGTCGCGCGCGAAGTTCCATCCTTTCAGACGTGAATCATAGCTGATCGCTACCGTCTGCGTACCGCCCTGCGTCTTTACCCAGTCGGCTACGCCCTGCGTTGCCTGACGGACAACCCAGATATTCATGCGGTTCGTTCCTGCGCCAAGCACACCGCGCAGACCGGCCGTTCCAAACTTCAGAGCTACGGCGAAACGATCCTTAATCGCCTCATCATCCCCCTCGATATCACGAAGCTCCTTTTTCAGGTCAAAATCAACCAGGTCCGCCTCAAGCCAGCGCTTATAATCATCCTGATACATCTGCTGCACCCTTCCTTTCCTGAAATGAATGACACGGTGTCAGTCATTTTTCTGATACCTTCATACTCCTGATCATTTCCGCCGGCGGATATCTGAAAATATCCGTCAGCCGCTGCTTTCATCATACAATTATTTGCATTCAGGCGCAAGCAGAACAGGCAGTCACCCACTGCCGTGGTGTTACAGTTCAGACGTCCTCCAGAGCCACCAGGGCCACGGAACACATGGAGACTCCCAGGCCGAGACCTCCGCAGGCGTCGGTGGTTAATGAGTCCGAGGACAAGCGAGAGCGTGTCGAGGCTGGAA
>ONOC01000083.1 GCA_900319355.1 uncultured Eubacteriales bacterium
TGCAAAATACAGTCCCATGGCTCTGTACATGGCACCGGTATCCACATAGATAAAACCCAGTTCTGCTGCCACGATTCTGGCCACCGTGCTCTTGCCGGCTCCTGCCGGCCCGTCAATTGCTATCTGAAAACTCATTTCCGTCACTCCTCCGTCATGTGCTCCGCCGCGAGTCTCGCCGTCGCCCACGCGATCTGCAGATTAAATCCGCCCGTCAGCGCATCGGTATCAATGACCTCGCCCGCAAAATAGAGACCGGCAATTTTTCTGGATGCCATCGTGGAAGGATTGATCTCCTTCACGCTCACACCACCCTGCGTGATGATGGCTTCCCCGAATCCGCGTGTGCCTGTGATCGTCATCGGAAAGGCACGGATCAGCCGGATGAAAGCCTGCCGTTCCTGCTTCGTCACGGCATTGACCGGCTTATCGCCGTCGATGCCCGAAAGCCTGATCATCACCGGACGGAGCTTTGCCGGGAAAAGCGGTGCCACGGCGTTTTTGAATTCCCTGTTCTGCGCCGCCCCGAATTCACGGAGAAGCCGCGCATCCAGCTGCTCATCAGTCAGGGCCGGCTTCAGGTCAATCACCGCCTTCAGCGGTCCTTCTTCCAGCGCCCCGGCGATCACGGAACTTGCGCTCAGCACAAGCGGACCGCTGATGCCGAAATGGGTGAACAGCATCTCACCGAATCCCGACCAGGTCTTTTTCTTTCCATAAGGGATCGTCAGCCGGACATTGCGCAGCGACAGTCCCTGAAGCTCCGGAATATAGGATTCTTCGGTCACCAGCGGCACAAGTGCGGGTCTCGGAGAAGTGACCGCAAGGCCCTCTTTCTCTGCAAAGCGGAATCCGTCGCCCGTCGAACCCGTGGTGGCATAAGAAAGTCCGCCTGTCGCGATCAGCACCCGGTCAAAATCATATTCATGCCTCTGTTTTCCCGGCAGGGAGCTGCCGTCCGTCGACGTTCTGCCGCCTCCTGCATCTTCTGTCAGGAGCCCGGTGATTTTCTTCACAGGCCCTTTCTTCTCATGCGGAATATCCTCTGTGATCAGGCCTGTCACCTTCGTGCGGAGCATGACCCTCACACCGTTTTCCTTCATCTTCCGGTCCAGCGCTCTGATAATATCCGATGAATGATCAGATGCCGGGAACGCCCGGCTGCCTCTCTCCACCTTTGTCTTTACACCGGCGTCCTCAAAAAAGCCGATGCTCTGCTGACTGTTCCACTGACCGAAGGCACTGTAAAGAAACTTCGGATTGGTTACGACGTTGGCAAAAAGCGTCTGTTCATCGCAGTCATTCGTAAAATTACACCGGCCCTTCCCCGTAATAAACAGTTTCTTTCCCGTTTTTTCATTCTGTTCAAACAGGGTGACATCCGCACCGAGCTCCGACGCCCGGACGGCCGCCATCATTCCGGCGGCACCGCCGCCAATAATTCCGATCTTCATCTCTTCTTATGATTTTCCCCGGAGGGAATTTCCTCCGTTTCTCTGCTGTCACCACGTTCGCTGATTTTTTCCATCTCGTCGGATTCATAGACCTGATATTCCTGCCAGATCGATTCCATCGTATTCAGCGTCTGCATGACTTCCTTCTTCCGGCGCATGGCCAGGTTGACGATCAGCGCATTGATCACGGAGAGCGGTGCCACAAGCGAGTCCACAATCGCCGCCATATCGCTTCTGGCGATCAGGCAGCAGTCAGAATGCTCTGTGAGCGGAGAGTGCATGCTGTCCGTAATGGCTATTCTGCCCGCCTTCCTGTTTTCTGCGAACTCCATCGCCTTCAGTGTTCTCTTCGAATATCTGGGGAAGCTGATGCCGATCACGACATCCTCTTCTGACAGGCGCATCATCTGTTCAAAAATCTCGCTTGCGCTGTTTGTGTTGACGATTCTCACATCTTCCAGAATCTGATTCAGGTAGAATCCGAGAAAGGCCGCCAGCGGCGCGCAGCTCCTGATCCCGACCACATAAACCGTCTTCGCGGAAAGAATCATATCCACCGCTCTTCGGAAAGAATCCCGGTCAATCTGCTCCAGCGTAATCCGGATCTTGTCGATATCACTGTTCAGCACCGTATCAAGAATGCGGTCCTCACGCACATGCTCCATCGCCGATTCCATTCGCTGCACGGAATTCAGCCTGTTTCTCACGACTTCCTGAAGAGACTGATGAAATTCAGGAAATCCGGAGAACCCGAGCAGCATGGCGAAACGAACCGCCGTCGATTCGCTGACATCCGCTTCTTTACCCAGCTCCGCCGCTGTCATATAGGCCGCCCTGTCATAATGTTTGATGATATAGTCGGCCAGCCGTTTCTGGCCTTTGCTCATATCCTGATACAGCCTTTCCATCCGGCTGATCAGACTCTCTTCCGCTGACATCTGTCTGTCAAACCTCTGCCTGTTCAACTGCTGCTCCGATTTACATCGTTTCCGAAGCATATCCGTTATTTCTGCCTGTCGTCCTGCCTCACGGTCTCCGTCACGCCGCTCGTCTGTACGGTTTTCTGCACGCTTTCCACCAGCTCATCCGCCTTCGGTACGCTGCCGATGATATTGTCATTGAGCCAGTCCATCCCGACAATATCCGCATAGGAAAGTGCCTCCGCGCCCTCCGTCTGAAGTGTGCCGCTCTGGCTTCTCAGTTCTCCTCTGAACGGTTCGATCGTCCCGTCCATGACGCCGCTCTTCAGAATTTTCAGCAGTTTTCTGGAATAATAGGGAAGCTTATCTGAAAAAATCACGTCCACCACGCCGCCTGGCATGCCGAGCCAGTAATTGATCGGCTGATTTTTCCCGGTTTTCTCCCGCTCATTCCAGGTGCCGTCCAGAATCGTCTGCACGATCGCACTGTAAAATTTCCCCCAGTGACAGATCGGCGCCGCGATAACCTTTGTGCGCCCCGAGTCATCTTTCACATACAGGCCGTACTTCCTGCTGTGACTGGCCGGCTGAATGGCATCCGGACCGGAAATCACCTTCAGACCCAGATCATCCTCCAGCTCCTTCTCGAAATCATTGCCTTTTCTGCCGGTCCATGAAAGATAAATCTTCGCTTTCGGATCCACGATGCCGGCCCCGATTGCGAAAGCATTGATATTCGCAATATTGCCGTTCAGCGGATAATCCGCCACATAGCCGATTCTGTGATCATTCGCATAGCACGCGGCCAGCGCCCCCATCAGGAATTTGGCCTGATACATCTTCGGATAATAGGTCCTCACCGCGCTGCTCTTGAGGTTGATGGAACAGTCCAGAATCTTCATCTGCGGATAGCGGATAGCCGCACGCATGCAAGAAGTCATCAGATCCGGCGTGACCGCGAAAACAACATCATCCAGATCTGAAGCCGCGGCATCAAAAGCGGCATTCGCTTTCTCATCCGTATCGCACTGTTCAAAAAGAATGGCATCCACGATGCCGTCATATTTCTGGTTCAGCTCATTTCTGCCCAGCTCGTGCGCGTAGATCCAGCGCGAGGTTTTCGGGGTTCTTGAATACAGAAAAGCCACACGGAGCGGCCTGTCCTTCGTATACCGCCTTGCGCCGAACAGCGGCACCGACACCGAAGGGGCACTGACACTGCTCTGTTTCGGGTTCTCCACAACCGCGATATCTTCATCATCTGTGGCACTGATCAGCTCATTCCAGATTTTTTCAATCTTTCTGGCCGTCTCCTGACGTGGTTCCATAAAGACAGCACTGTCCGGATAAAGCGTGCGGTACATGAGGAACGCGTCGCCGGTTCCGATATTCAGCCGGTCTCCGCCTTTCTCCGTAAAAATCTTCTCAAACGTCCGGAAATCCGACCGGAGCGTCTCCACATATTCCGCAGGCCAGGCATCCGTCAGATTCATCCCGTAGAGCGCCGCCAGTCTGGCATAGCTTCCCGTTTCCGTCAGGGCAATATCGTACAGCTCCGTCACCCCGTAAAAATCCAGAAATTCGAAATAAGCCCGCATCGCCGGATCGTCCGTTTTCTTCGGCATGACGCGGATGACATCCGCCGCGATGGAATAGGCATCGACAAACCGGAGAACGGAAACGCGCTTGTTCCCCTCCTCCACGTAAAACCGGTGCATATATTCATAGCACCTGATCGCGTCGTGAATGCCCTCCTCCGCCTGTGAGTCGAAGAGATTGGACCACTTCATGGCAAATTCCGACGCAGGATCAAAAACCGGCATGAAATCCCATGAAAAGGCATTCTGCCGATCGTCATTTACCGTTCCGTCGATCATGTGCAGCGGGATCTCCCTGACGCCCACCGGGATTTTCGGGAGTCTGTTGAAATCAGGCAGAAGACTCTGAAGCGACAGCAGATACGGATACTTTCCTGAAGCCCGTGCCTTATGAACCGATTTTTCTCCGGCCTTTCTGGCCCTCGCATAATCTTCTCTCATGATTCTGTCCCGATTTCCTCCATCACCGGCAGAAGTCTCTCATAGTGAAGAAACTTCCCGTTTTCCCCGAGGAGCATGACATCATTCAGTCCGCAGATCCGGAAGTTTTCTGTCTCCGACGCCTGAATATGCACATCCTCAGGGGTAAAATCAAGCCTCACCTGATATATATCCTCAAAATAATTGTTGTGATCCGGTCCGCCCTCACTCCGGTACGAGCTCATGAAAATGATATCCGCTCCGTCGAGCTTCAGTCCCGTTTCCTCCGAGACCTCCCGCCTGACAGCCTGTTCCGAAGTTTCTCCGGCCTGTACACCTCCGCCGGACACTTCCCAGGAAAGCGGCGCCCAGGCCTTGTCGGCCTTTCTCTGCGTGATCAGAAAACGTCCTTTTCCATCAGTCACGATGCCGAGAACCGACAGATGATAATCCCCGTCCTTCATGGGAAAATCATTGCGGATCATCGTACGTCCTGTTTTATTCTTATCTGCGTCATAAATGTCCCAGCGTTCCATATTCTTACTCATCCTCTTGAAGCACTTAAAGTTGAAGCACTTAAAGCTATATACATATATATCAGTGTACACAGCATGCTTTCATCCGCGACGCGCTCTTTCATATGCTGTGTTTCACCATCTTTATCGATTTCCGTCATTCTAGCATAACAGGAAAAGCGGCCCTCCGCAATGCGTAAGGCCGCCCTGTATGACTCAGTCATCATCAAATTAGAATTTTCCTGCCTTGGCAGCTTCCTCAACCGATACAGCCACAGCAACGGTCATGCCGACCATCGGGTTGTTGCCGGCACCGATGAGACCCATCATCTCAACGTGAGCCGGAACAGAAGAAGATCCTGCGAACTGAGCATCACTGTGCATACGTCCCATGGTATCGGTCATGCCGTAGGAAGCAGGACCTGCTGCCATGTTATCCGGATGAAGAGTACGGCCTGTGCCGCCGCCTGATGCAACGGAGAAATACTTCTTTCCCGCCTCAAGACGCTCCTTCTTGTAGGTACCTGCCACCGGATGCTGGAAACGGGTCGGGTTGGTGGAGTTGCCGGTGATGGAGATATCGACATTCTCATGCCACATGATGGCAACGCCTTCCTGTACATCGTCAGCGCCGTAGCAGTTAACCTTTGCTCTTGCACTGTTCGGATCCTTGGAGTAGCAGGTGCGGGACAGCTCTTTGAGCTCACCGGTCTTGTAATCGTACTCGGTCTCTACATAGGTGAAACCGTTGACACGGGAGATGATCTTCGCTGCGTCCTTGCCAAGTCCGTTCAGGATGACACGAAGCGGTTTTTTACGTACCTTGTTTGCCTTCTCTGCAATACCGATAGCGCCCTCGGCAGCTGCGAATGACTCGTGGCCTGCAAGGAATGCGAAGCACTCGGTATCCTCTTCCAGCAGTCTCTTGCCCAGGTTGCCATGGCCAAGACCTACTTTACGGCGGTCAGCAACGGATCCCGGGATACAGAAGGACTGAAGTCCCTCACCGATGGCAGCGGCAGCGTCTGCTGCGTTGCGGCAGCCCTTTTTGATCGCAATGGCAGCACCTACGGTGTATGCCCATTTCGCGTTCTCGAAGCAGATCGGCTGAATCTTCTCCACCTGATGATATACGTCCAGACCTGCAGCCTTTGTGATCTCGGCAGCTTCCTCAATCGAATGGATGCCGTACTCATTCAGCTTTGCAAGAATCTGTTTCTCTCTTCTTTCATATGATTCGAATAAAGCCATTTCTTAACCTCCTCTGTCGATTTCTTTCGATTATTCTTTTCTCGGATCGATAAATTTAACGGCATCATCTACACGGCCATACTGACCGGAAGCCTTCTCATATGCGGTATTCGCATCGTCGCCGGCTTTGATGAAGTCCATCATCTTTCCGAAGTTGACGAACTTGTATCCGATGATCTCATCATTCTCATCGAGTGCGAGTTCTTTGACATAACCGTCGGTCATCTCCAGATAACGGGGGCCTTTCTTCAGGGTGCCGTACATCGTGCCGACCTGAGATCTGTGACCCTTGCCAAGGTCCTCAAGGCCTGCGCCGATAGCCAGTCCGTCCTCAGAGAAAGCACTCTGTGTACGGCCATAGGCGATCTGAAGAAACAGCTCTCTCATTGCTGTATTGATAGCGTCACATACAAGGTCGGTATTCAGCGCTTCCAGTACGGTAAGACCCGGAAGGATCTCGGATGCCATTGCTGCGGAATGGGTCATGCCCGAGCAGCCGATCGTCTCGATGAGGCACTCCTGGATCACGCCTTCCTTCACGTTCAGAGACAGCTTGCAGGCACCCTGCTGAGGAGCACACCAGCCAACGCCGTGTGTAAATCCGGAGATATCCTTTACCTCTCTGGATTTAACCCATTTAGCTTCCTCAGGAATAGGAGCAGCGCCATGATGTACGCCCTGATG
>ONOC01000029.1 GCA_900319355.1 uncultured Eubacteriales bacterium
CACAGTGGGTGACCGATCATGTGGGCAGAGAATGGGTGACCGATCTCGACCGGATCAAGGGACTGACCGTTTATGCCGACGACGAGAAGGCACGGGCCGAGTTCATGAACATCAAGTATCAGAACAAGGTCCGCCTTGCGAAGTACATTGAGGAACACAACGGCATCGAAGTGGACCCGAGGTCGATTTTTGACGTGCAGGTCAAGAGACTGCATGAGTACAAGCGTCAGCTGATGAACATCCTGCATGTGATGTATCTCTACAAGAAGATCAGGATGCATCCGGATCTGCCTTTCTATCCGAGAACCTTTATCTTCGGTGCGAAGGCGAGCGCGGGATACGAGCGTGCGAAAAAAATCATCAAGCTGATCAACAATGTGGCGGCGGTGATCAACAACGACCAGACCATCAACGGCAAGCTGAAGGTGATTTTCATCGAGGATTACCGTGTCAGCAACGCAGAGGAGATTTTTGCGGCGGCGGATGTGTCCGAGCAGATCTCGACGGCTTCCAAGGAGGCCTCCGGTACGTCCAACATGAAGTTCATGCTGAACGGCGCGCTGACGCTGGGCACCATGGACGGCGCGAACGTGGAGATCGTCCGCGAGGTCGGAGAAGATAACGCATTTATCTTCGGCCTGTCTGCAGATCAGGTGATCGAGTATGAGCGGAACGGCGGCTACGATCCGATGCAGTATTTCAACAGGGATCCCGATATCCGCGACGTCCTCATGCAGCTGATTGACGGTTCCTATTCCGGCGGCGACATGGAACTGTTCCGGGATATCTACAATTCCCTGCTTTATCCGGTCAACGGCGGCAGAGCCGACATGTACTTCATTCTCGCTGACTTCAAGTCCTATGCAGCAGCGCAGGAGCGTGTGGAGGCGAAGTACCGCAATGAGGAGGAATGGGCGAAGAGCGCGATCCTCAATGTGGCACATGCCGGAAAATTCAGCAGTGACCGTACGATTCAGGAATATGTGGACGATATCTGGAAACTGGATAAGCTGTATGTGCCGGATCCCGCCAGAGAACAGGAAATAAAAAAACAGAAATAAATGAAATCGGATTCTTTATTTCTTAACGCTTTTGAAATATAATGAATCTGATTATCTGAAATTAATGCGGACTGTGCGCTGCTTTTCAGGGCGGAAGGGACCCTCCGGGCAGCGGACAGTCAGCTGTGTCATAAGGGGAGTATGAGGGACACACGATGGACAGAGAAGAATATCGTGAGAAACTGGATCAGCTGACGGATGCCGTCAACGACAAGGACTACAAGAAGGCGCTCCAGATCTGCGATGAAGTGGACTGGAGACGCGTCAAGAGTCTGAATACGCTGAATATGGTCGCCGATGTATATGAGGTGAACAGGGAGTACAGCGCGGAGAAGCAGATTCTCCTTCTGGCCTATGAGAGAGCTTCCATTGGAAGGAGCATTCTGTACAGGCTTGTCGAGGTATGCCTGAAGCTGAATCAGGTCGGGGAGGCGGACAGGTATTTCAAGGAATACTCGAAGACCGCGAAGAATGACAGTTCCCGCTGTATTCTTCAGTATAAGCTGTACAGAGCGACAAACGCGCCGCTGGAAGCGCAGATTGATGTTCTTGAAGAATACAGGGAGCGGGAGTATACGGAGAGATGGGCCTATGAACTGGCCGCTCTTTATGCGAAGGCGGGCGACCGCAGAAAATGTGTGGATGCCTGCGATGATCTGATTCTCTGGTTCGGCGAGGGAAGATACGTTCTGAAGGCCATGGAGCTGAAGATGCGCTATGAGCCGCTCACACCTTCTCAGCAGAAATCCTATGAGAAGATGAAAGCGGAAGGCAGCTATCAGGATCATGAGGAAAACGGTGTCCTGGCCGATGCCGAGGACCGTGCGGGTACAAGACTGTACCGCGAGGCCGGCATCACGGGCATGTCAGGCAAAATCCGTCCTTCCGATACGGCGTCAGGAACCGGTCACGGCGCAGCTGCGGCAGCATCACCCCGTGAAGAGGAGATTCCCGCTGCTGAATCAGCCGTACTGAACGCAGCAGGAGATACGGCCGTTTCTGCTTCATCTTCCGGAAAATCATCTTCCGGAAAGTCATTTTCCGGCACGGCAGCCCGGAAGGATTACCACGGCAGAACGGATACCTATGCCGAAGAGGCGGCTGATATTTTCGGAGAGAACGACGAAAAAGCGGCTGAAGATGACGGGGCAGACAGCCCCGCCGGGAGCAGAAGCACCGGCAGCGGTTTCCGTGCGCGCTTTGCGAAGACATTCAGCGGTATCTTCGGGTCGGATGAGGATGATGATGATTACGGGGACGACAGCATAGATGCGTCCTATACAGAAGACGGAGATGACGCCGGCACGGCATCCGAACCGGAAGAACAGAAAACGGAACGGATTCCCGAGTATGCAGACGGCCTGAAACTGCGCAGCCTTCAGAAGGAAAATCTGAAGGTCGATGTGACAGATGAGGCACCGTCCGCAGACAGGGGTGTCTCAGGTGCCGCGGGGGAAGAGGAACCGGCAGTCATGCCGGAGACAGACGGCGGCACAAAAATGAGTCAGGAGGATGCAGATGTCCATATGATGAGACGATCAGATATTGAGACAGAGGAACCGGATCTGACAGGCATGATCATGCCTGCACAGGCTGAATCATCGGCGATCGCCAGTGAGAAAGCGGTGCGGACTGAACAGAAAATCAGAGAAGCCGGCCGGACAGAGGCAGAAAAGGCTGCGCAGCCTTCGGCTGATGGTTCACAGAAGAGCAGTGAGAGCACGGAACAGGACAGTGATTCGGGCATGAAGTCACTTGATGCCGGTGAGAATGCGGGAAGTGCGGCACAGGAGTCTGACACGGCATCTGCCGCCCAGGAGCCGGTGGTGGCGTCTTCTGCCGCAGAGGCGATCAAGGGCCTTGCGGAAGGTGTAAAGGCCGGGAAGAAGGAAGAACAGGCTGAGGCCGCTGCGGAGGCAGCCGGAGCGAAGAAGAAGGCGGAAGAGGAGAACGACGACGATATGAAGGTCGTTCCCGATAAGGAAACCAGAAAGCCGCATTACATCGAGGGGCTGGAGGTGCCGGATCCGGAACCTTCACCGGAGGAGAAGAAGCAGCATACGCATACGATCTCTCTGGATACCATCGGAGAGAACACTGTTCCGATCTCCATCGACAAGATCCTCAGCGAGGAGACGCCGGAGGAGCGGAGAATCCGGATTCTGAACAAGGAAAAGCCGACCCGCATGAGCGAGGAGCAGCGGAAGATTTTTACATACTTCGCGCGTGTTCCGGGCATGGACGGTCAGATTCTGGAGGCAATCAACAGCGTATACCGCCATGCCGGCGAGAAGACATCCCTGCACGGCAATATCGCCATCATGGGCGCGAGAGGAACAGGCAAGTCCAGACTGGCGAACGGACTGATTGTTGCCATGTGCCGTGACCTCGGCATGGAAGCCTGCAAGATGGCACGCATCACCGGCAAGAAGCTGAACGAAAAGGATGCCGCCAAGGTGGTATCCGTTATGGCAGGCGGTTTCCTCATCATCGAGGATATCTCCGCAGTCAATACGGAGACGCTGAATACGCTGAACCAGGCGATGGAGTTCCGCACGGACTGCATGGTAGTCATCATCGAAGACGAGAAGACAAGGATGCGCGCGTTCCTGAAGGAGCATCCGTCTTTCGCCGGCAAGTTTGAGAAAGTCATTTCCGTTCCGGTGTTCACCAACGATGAGCTGGTGACCTTCGCGAGAACCTATGCGACAGAAAACGGATGCAAGATTGATGATATGGCGATTCTCGCCCTGTATACCATCATCGGCAACATCCAGTCAGAGGAGGAGCCGGCGACGATTTCCACCGTCAAGGAGATCATCGACAAGGCGATCCTTCATGCCACGAAAGGCAAGCGCAGGAGAGGAAATATTGATGCGGAGAAGACAGGCAAATGGGTGATCATCCATGAGAAGGACCTGTCCGCACCGTGACATCAGGGGAAAATCAGGTGAAACAGAAACCATGGCTGGGACAGCCGGCAAAAACCATTGAAATCCTTCAGAAATACCATTTCCGGTTTCAGAAAAAATACGGTCAGAATTTTCTGATCGATCCGCATGTTCTTGAAAAAATCGTCCGTGCGGCTGAAATCGGAGAGGATGATATGGTGCTTGAGATCGGACCGGGTATCGGCACGCTGACGCAGTATCTGGCGTACGCCGCCCGGGAAGTCTGTGCCATTGAGATCGACCGGAATCTGATTCCGATTCTTACAGAAGATACGCTGAAGGACTGGGATAATGTGACGGTGATCTGCCGGGACGTCATGGACATGGATCTGTGTGAACTCGTAAGAGAAAGAAACAACGGCAGACCTGTCCGCATTGCGGCCAATCTGCCGTATTATATTACCACGCCGATTCTGATGAAGATTCTGGAAGAACATGTGCCGTGCCGTTCCATCACGGTCATGGTGCAGTCGGAAGTGGCAGACAGGATGCGGGCACTGCCGGGTACAGAGGAGTACGGTGCCCTGTCGCTTGCCGTGCAGTATTATACGGTGCCGGAAGTTAAGGCTTCGGTGCCGCCGAACTGTTTCATGCCGAGGCCGAATGTCGGCAGCACGGTGATCACGCTGAAACCGCGCACCGGCGATAACCGGATCTGCGTCCGCGATGAGAAACTGCTGTTCAGGATCATCCGCGCTTCATTCGCACAGCGGAGAAAAACACTGATGAACGGTCTGCGCAACAGCGCCGACCTTCAGCTTTCAAAGGAACAGGCGGAAGAAGTCATTGCGGCAGCGGGCTTTCCGGCATCCGTCCGCGGTGAGAAACTGTCGCTGGAAGATTTTGCCGCACTTTCAGATATCATGTCAGCGCGCGGGCTTCCGTCCTGACCCCGGCTGATTACCGGTCTCATGTCGGCGCGCGGGCTTCCGTCCTGACCCCGGCTGATTACCGGTCTCATGTCAGCGCGCGGGCTTCCGTCCTGATCCCGGCAGTTTACCGGTCAGGATTCCCTCCTGAGAAGTGTTTTATTTCATGATCGCGTTTTCTGTCTTCCGGCGGCTGATAGCCCCGGAGTCCGATCAGGCGCTGATTGGAGCTGCCCCGGAAGGTCAGGGTGACATCCTTCAGCGACTCTATAAATTCCCCGTCGACGATGCAGTCGATCATGGACAGCATCGGATCTGTATATTCCGTATACACCTTTCCGCCGGGAACGAGATCCCTGTCATACGTGTATCCCGTGTAGCACCAGATATCCTTTTTCGGGTAAGCGGTGCGGATTCTTTTCAGAAGGCCGGCGAGCACGGCCTGATTCTCAGGCTCAAACGGTTCGCCGCCGAGCAGCGTGAAACCCTGCACATAATCGGGCTTCAGCGCTTCCATGATCTCCTTTTCCACCTTATCATCAAAAGGTTCCCCGTACTGAAAATCCCAGGTCACGGCGTTAAAGCATCCCCTGCAGTGATGCCGGCAGCCGGACACAAACAGGCTGACACGAACCCCTGGTCCGTCAGCGATATCAAATTTTTTCAGATTGGCGTAATTCATCGGCGTAACTCATTTCGCTTTACATGAACACTGGGACTGCAGGAAATATCCTGGCAGTCCCAGTATCTATAAAAATTACAGCTCCCCGTGAGAGCAATGAGCATAAATCAGTTCTGTCCACATTCGCTCTCATTCATACGTCCCCGAAAGGAACGTGACATCATACCAAATCTGGTATCGATGACTTTTTCATTCTACCACATATGGACGAAAAGTGAAGCGAAAATTCATTTTTTTTTGATTCGGTCAGCAGATTATTCGCTGTCATATACACGGAGCGCAGAGAGGTTCAGACGCGACGCAAACCCGTCTGTTCTTTAAACCCGGCTGCGAAGGGCGTCGGATGCTGTCACCCTTTGAGCGACTTCGCAGAGCCGATGTATCTCCCGGTCAGTCGAACCTGATAAGGCGATAAGCGCGAGGACCCGTTCAAGCCTGCGCCAGCAGGCGCGTTCCGCAGCGCCGCCTTTCAGGTGAGAATGGCCGCTGGAGATACACGGCGAATGTGACCGGAGCGAAAAGGATGATGCATCCGCGCCTGTAACCATCTTTCTGAATACTGTGATTATGATAAATCCTTAACAAAAAAAAGAATGTGTAAAAAATGACTGTGATGTTGTATGATGATTGTGACGCACATGACGGCGGGGGATCATTTCGACATCCCCCGCTTCCTGCAGTGAAGCTGTCCCCGTCCGGCTGCAGGCGACGGAAGAGACAGCGGAAAGACGAACCCTATGAGTCATATTCGGATCGTGGTGGAATCCGGCTCGGATATATCCCCGGAGCTTGCCGCAAAATATGGAATTTCGGTTGTGCCCATGCATGTAGCATTTGACGATGATGTCAGAGAAGACGGAACCTTTGATCCGCAGGAGGTCGTGGATTTTTACACCCGGACCGGGCGGACGCCGAAGACCAGCGGATCGAACACGGAGGATTTCAGCCGCATCTTCGATCAGATTCATTCGGAAGACCCGGAGGCGGGAATTCTTTACCTGGCGTATTCTGCCGCCACGACAGTTTCGTATTCCTGCGGCGTTGCCGCCATGGAAGGCAGAGACTACGTGCGGGCGGTCGACACGAAAATGGTGACGATCGGACAGGCTATGATCGCTGTCTGCATGGCGGAAAAGCTCCTGAAGCATCCGGAATGGGATCTGGACCGCGCGAAGGAGGAAGCGGAGAAACTGGTAAAAATCGCCCATGTCAGCTTTGTTCCGCGCAACCTGGATTTTCTCCGGGCGGGCGGACGCTGCACGAATTCCACGGCGCTGATCGGCAATATTCTGCATATCGTTCCGCTGATCGATACCATAGACGGTCTTCTTGTGGCGACGAAGAAATACCGCGGCCGTTTTTCCAGCGTCATCACGAAAATGATGACGGAGTATACGGAACAGTACCATCTGTCAAAGGACAGGCTTTTTATTGCCCTGACACCGGGTTTCGAGGAGACGCTGAAGGAGGTCATCCGGAAGACCGCCGAAAATCTCTCCTATCACAATCTGGTCTGGCTGAATACCGGCGGCGTCATCACCACCCACGGCGGAGCCGGCGCGTTCGGCATTGCCGGGCTGTCTGAGGACGGTGTTCGTGATTGACAACATCCCTTCCGGAGTTTAATATTGAGCCGTATGGCTTCCGGACAGGAAGATAATGTTAAACGAATGAAAGTCAGGAGAGAGAAATGGCAAAGGAAGGTAAAATGGTTGAACAGATCACTGCGATGGAGGATGACTTCGCGCAGTGGTATACCGATGTCTGCGTAAAGGCTGATCTGATCGGATATACAAGTGTCAAGGGATGCATGGCAATCAAACCGGCGGGTTACGCCATCTGGGAGAACATTCAGAAGGATCTGGATGCGCGTTTCAAGGCTACCGGCGTACAGAATGTCTACATGCCGATGCTGATTCCGGAAAATCTTCTTGCGAAAGAGGGAGATCTCGTCAAGGGATTCGCACCGGAAGTGGCGTGGATCACTCAGGGCGGAAGCGAACCGCTTCAGGAACGTCTCTGCGTGCGTCCGACATCCGAGACACTGTTCTGCGATTTTTATTCAAAGGACATCCAGTCTCACCGCGATCTTCCGCGCCTCTATAATCAGTGGTGCTCCGTGCTCCGCTGGGAGAAGACGACCCGTCCGTTCCTCCGTTCCCGTGAGTTTCTGTGGCAGGAAGGCCACACGGCGCATGCAACCGCTGAGGAAGCGGAAGAGCGCACCGTTATGATGCTCAACGTATATGCTGATTTCCTTGAGAAGGACCTGGCCATTCCGGTCATCAAGGGACAGAAGACAGATAAGGAAAAATTTGCCGGTGCGCTTCACACCTACACCGTCGAGGCACTTATGCATGACGGCAAGGCGCTGCAGTCCGGTACCAGCCATAACTTCGATGATATTTTCGCGAAGGCATATGATGTGACCTACACCGATACCGACAACACCGTGAAATACTGTCATCAGACTTCCTGGGGCATGACGACCCGTGTTATCGGCGCCATGATCATGGTGCACGGCGACAACAGCGGTCTGGTGCTTCCGCCGCACATCGCTCCGACGCAGGTGATGATCATCCCGATCCGGGAGGATCAGCAGGAAGTTCATGACAGAGCGCATGAGATGCTCGATGCGCTGAATGCCGCCGGTGTCAGAACAAAAATCGACGAGACCGACAAACGTCCCGGCTGGAAGTTCTCCGAGCAGGAGATGCGCGGCATTCCGCTTCGTATCGAAATCGGACCGAAGGATGCCGCTGCCGGACAGGCATGTCTTGTCAGAAGAGACACCAGAGAGAAGACCATGGTTCCGATCAGCGAAGTGGCGAAAGCAGTTCCGGAGCTTCTGGAGACCATCCAGAAGGATATGTATGACCGTGCGAAGGCCTTTCTCGAGAGCCATACCTATGACGCTCATGATTACGATGAATTCAGAGATACCATTGCGCATAAGCCGGGCTTTGTCCGTGCGATGTGGTGCGGCGATCCGGCCTGCGAGGAGAAGATCAAGGCGGATACGACTGCGACGTCACGCTGCATCCCGTTCACACAGATCCGCATCAGCGACAGATGCGTGTGCTGCGGAAAACCGGCAACGAAGATGGTATACTGGGGAAAGGCATATTAATCCTTCCGGAAGAGTCAGAAAAAGTTTACCGAAGTTTGCGGAAGAAATCCGGCGATTTTTTTCCACTTTCGCTATTGTCATTCCGAAGAGCTTGCTGTACGATAATGAGGCACAAGATGTTGTGCCTCATTTTTTGTTATAATCAATATGTTGTTACCGCAACTGCGGGAGACAGCGCAGAAAGCTGGCTGAAGGTTCCGGTCAAGGGGATTCCGGGCTTTTGGTAATAAGAGCCGGCTTTATTTTTTTTGACTCTGAATGAGGTGATCTGGGAGAGGCAGCACACTGTGCATGAAAGATCCCATATCAATGTTACGTTTTTATATGCGGGGAGGACGCTTATGTCAGGTGAAACAAATGTTAATGTAATCAAGAGGAACGGTGAGGAAGTTACCTTTGACGAAGACAAGATTTACAACGCCATTGCCAAGGCCAACAGGGAGGTTCCGCCGATCCACCAGATGAACAGGTACCAGATCCAGGCGGTTGCGGACAACGTGACGAAGCAGGTCAGCAAGTCGACCCATGCCGTCAGTGTTGAGGACATCCAGGATATGGTTGAGACCGGCATCATGGAGATGCGCGGCTTCGAGGTGGCGCAGAAGTATGTGCGCTATCGTTACAAGAGAACGCTTGCCCGTCAGTCGAATACGACCGATGACAGCATTCTTTCACTGATCGATCAGAACAATGAGGAAGTGAAGCAGGAGAACTCCAACAAGAATCCTGTCATCAATTCCACCCAGCGTGACTATATGGCCGGCGAGGTCAGCCGTGATCTGACGGAGAGAATTCTTCTTCCGGAGGACATCGTCAGGGCGCACAAGGCGGGCATCATTCATTTCCATGATTCTGATTATTATGCACAGAAAGAGCACAACTGTGATCTGATCAACCTTGAGGACATGCTGCAGAACGGCACGGTCATCAGTGAGACACTGATCGAGAAGCCGCACAGCTTCTACACCGCCTGCAATGTTACCACACAGATTGTCGCTCAGGTGGCGTCGAACCAGTACGGCGGCCAGTCCTTCTCACTGGCACATCTTGCTCCGTTCGTCGATGTGAGCCGTAAAAAAATCTACAAAGAAGTCATCGCAGAGCGGGAGGAAACCGGTGAGTCCATGGACCAGGAGATCATCCACAAGATCGTGGAGAGACGTCTTGCCCAGGAGATCACCAACGGCATCCAGACGATCCAGTATCAGCTGATTACGCTGATGACCTGCAACGGACAGGCGCCGTTTGTCACCATGTTCATGTATCTGGACGAGGTGCCGGACGGACAGGAGAGGGAAGATCTGGCAGCGCTCATCAAAGAGGTTCTGATTCAGAGAATGCAGGGCGTCAAGAATGAGAAGGGCGTGTGGATTACACCGGCGTTCCCGAAGCTGATTTACGTACTCGACGAAGACAATATTCATGAGGACAGCAAATATTTTTACCTGACACAGCTTGCGGCAAAGTGCACGGCAAAGAGAATGGTTCCCGACTACATCTCCGCAAAGAAGATGAAGGAGCTGAAGCTTTCAAAGGGAGAAAAGCCGGGTGAAGGTGATGTATTCACCTGCATGGGATGCCGTTCCTTCCTCACCCCTGACCGTTCAGGCAACGGATTCAATAACGTCGCCAAGGCAAAGAACTATGATCCGAACAAGCCGAAATATTACGGCCGGTTCAACCAGGGCGTAGTGACCATCAATCTCGTTGACGTCGCCTGCTCCTCTCACAGGGATATGGATAAGTTCTGGGATATTCTCGACGAGAGACTGGAACTCTGTCACAGAGCACTGAGATGCCGCCATGAGAGACTGCTCGGTACGACCTCCGATGTGGCGCCGATCCTCTGGCAGTACGGCGCTCTGGCACGGCTGGCGCCGGGCGAAACCATCGACAAGCTCCTTTACGGCGGTTATTCCACGATCAGCCTCGGCTATGCGGGCCTGTATGAAATGTGCGTCTATATGACGGGAAAGAGCCACACGGATCCGGAGGCAAAGCCTTTTGCCAAAGCCGTAATGCAGCGCCTGAATGACGCCTGTGCAAAGTGGAAGGCAGCGGAAGATATCGATTATTCTGTATACGGCACACCGCTGGAGTCCACAACCTATAAGTTTGCCAAATGCCTGCAGAAGCGGTTCGGCATCATCAAGGGTGTCACGGATCACAATTACATCACGAACAGCTATCATGTCAATGTGCGTGAGAAGATTGATGCCTTTACGAAGCTGAAATTCGAGTCTGAATTCCAGCCGCTGTCTCCGGGCGGAGCCATCAGCTATATCGAGGTTCCGAACATGCAGGACAACATCCCGGCGGTCGTATCCGTGATGCAGTTCATCTATGACAACATCATGTATGCGGAGCTCAACACGAAGAGCGACTACTGCATGGTCTGCGGCTACGACGGCGAGATCCAGATCAAAGAGGACAAGAACGGCAAGCTGATCTGGGTATGCCCGAACTGCGGCAATACCGATCAGTCGAAGATGTCCGTTGCGAGACGTACCTGCGGTTATATCGGCACGCAGTTCTGGAACCAGGGAAGAACGCAGGAGATCCGGGACAGAGTACTGCATCTGTGATCACGCCGGTACTGAAAGAACGAAATTTACTGTCACATGCACCGTCTGCCGGGAACTGTCCCGGCAGGCGGTGCTTTCTTTTCCGTGGAAGTTTTCTTCTCAGAAGAGTATGATAACAGTTGGTGCAGATAACATCAGAAACGAGGAAGAGCAGATGAAAATCAGAATGCCTGCGACGGCGAAGGCGGTTCTTGACAGCCTTCACGCAAAAGGTTATGAGGCATATATTGTGGGCGGCTGCGTGCGCGATTCGATCCTGGGCAAAATCCCCAGTGACTGGGACATCACGACAAATGCGACACCTGCACAGGTGAAGAAGATTTTTCCGAAGACGGTGGATACCGGCATTAAGCACGGAACGGTCACGGTGCTGATCGGCTCCCGGCAGCATGAGGTGACAACCTACCGGATCGACGGCACGTATTCTGACGGCCGCCACCCGGATCAGGTGACCTTCACGCCGAGTCTGGAAGAGGACCTGAAAAGGCGCGATTTTACCATCAATGCCATGGCCTACAGCGAGGAGGAGGGACTGATCGACCGCTTCGGCGGCATGCAGGACCTGCAGAACAAACTCATCCGCTGTGTCGGGGATCCCGGTGAGCGCTTCTCCGAGGATGCCCTCAGGATTCTCCGTGCCATCAGGTTTGCGGCGCAGCTGAATTTTTCCATCGATCCGGATACGATCCGCGGCATCATCACGCTCGCACCGACGCTTTCAAAAATCAGCGCCGAGCGTATCGCCGCAGAACTGACCCGCCTGATCTGCTCCAACTTTCCGGAATACCTGGAAGTCGCTTATGAGGCCGGCGTCACCCGCGTGATTCTCCCGGAGTTTGATGAGATGATGAAGACACCGCAGAACAACCCGCACCACAGATACAATGTCGGCATGCACACACTTGCCGCCATGAAGAATATCCGCAATGACAGAGTCCTGCGGCTGACGATGCTGCTTCACGATGTCGGCAAGCCATCCTGCCGCACGACGGATGAGAACGGGATTGATCACTTCAAGGGGCATGAGGAAAAGGGCGCGGAAATGGCCGGGCAGATCATGCGCCGGCTGAAGCTGGACAATGATACCATAGCGACAGTGAAAAAACTGATCCGGTATCATGATTACCGGATTCCGCCGGAAGAGAAGGCCGTCCGCCGTCTGCTCAGTCTGACGGGGCCGGAGGACTTCCATCTGCTGATGAGCGTGCAGGAGGCGGATACCCTCGCACAGAGTGAATATAAGCGGGTGGAGAAGCTGCAGAATATCATGCAGGTGACACAGACCGGAGAGCGAATCCTGGCGGAAAAACAGGCGGTTTCGCTGAAAGACCTGGCGGCGACCGGCAGCGATCTGATCAGCGCCGGCGTTCCGGAGGGACCGGAAATCGGCAGAATCCTGCACAGAGCGCTGGACGAGATTCTGGATGACCCTTCGAAAAATACGAAGGAGTACATCCTGGGCCTGGCAAAGAGTGAACAGTAACAAGCCTGCGCCGTCAGAGGGGCCGTCATCCTTGACAAGCAGAGTGTTTCAGTGTATAAAAGGAATATCTGTTGATTTATATTAGGAGGATTACAAAAATGAATAAAACTGAGTTAGTCGCAGCAATGGCAGAGGAATCCGGACTCTCCAAGAAAGATGCTGAAAAGGCACTCAAGGCTTTTACTGACACGGTAGCTGATGCTCTGAAGAAGGGTGACAAGGTTCAGCTCGTCGGATTCGGTACTTTTGAGGTTTCCGAGAGAGGTGCCCGCACCGGAAGAAACCCTCAGACCGGCGCTACGATTGAGATCAAGGCTTCCAGAACACCTAAGTTCAAAGCCGGCAAGGCACTGAAAGATCTGATCAGGTAATAATGCGGCTGGATAAATATCTGAAGATTTCAAGGCTCATCAAACGGCGGACGGTGGCCAATGAGGCGTGCGATGCCGGCCGTGTGCTGCTGAACGGCAAGCCGGCGAGAGCGTCAGCTCCCGTGAAGGCCGGTGACAGGATCGAGATCCTGTTCGGCACGAAGTCTGTAAGCGTCGAAGTGCTTGATGTGAAGGATACCGTGAAAAAAGAAGAGGCGGATCAGCTTTTCCGCTATCTGTAAGCAGGTGACAGACATGCGTCAGAACAGAAAAACGATGGTGGCAATCCTCGTTGCTGTCGTAGCGCTGATGATCGTCATGATGACCCTCAGCGCAAAACTGAATACACAGATAGAAGCCGGCAATGCACAGATCTCGGATCTGCAGACAAAGCAGGAAGCGGAAGAGCAGCGAACAGATGACATCAGGTCACTGAAAGACGAAATGCAGAGCGATGAGTATAAGGAACAGATCGCGAAGGAGAAACTGGGACTGATTAAGGATAACGAAATCATTTTCAAGGAATCCGACAGTGATGAATAAATGACAGAGCCATGTCCGGTACAACCGGCCGTGGCTTTTTTCTTTCCGGGTACAGAAGATGACGGCATCGGCGTTTGAAAGAAAAATCGACAATTACATATCTCTCCACAGTCTTGTGTCTCCCGGTGAGAAGGTTGCTGTCGGTCTGAGCGGCGGAGCAGATTCCGTGACGCTTCTTCTGGTTCTGAAAAAGCTGGGCTGCTCTGTCACGGCGGTTCATGTGAACCACTGTCTCCGCGGAGAGGAGAGCGACGGCGATGAAGCCTTTGTCCGCAGACTCTGCGGGGCGCAGAATATTCCGCTCAGGGTGTATTCTTATGACGTTCGGAGGATGGCTTCTGAAACGGGCACCGGGATTGAGGAAGCGGGAAGACTTGCCCGTCACAGGGCATATCTGGATGCCACATCGCGCGGCGGCGCAGCAGCCGTGGCCCTGGCACATCATGCAGATGATCAGGCGGAAACCTTTCTTTTTCATGCAGCGCGCGGAAGTTCTCTGAAAGGACTGGCGGGGATCAGTCCGGACCAGAAGATTGAGGTGGATGCGGGAGACGGGAGCAGACGGCCGGTCCGGCTGATCCGTCCTCTGTTATGTGTCACCCGGAGTGAAATTGAATCGTATTTAAAAGAAATCGGTCAGCCTTTCAGAACAGACAGCACCAACCTGAGTCTGGACGGCGCCAGAAACCGGCTGAGAAACGATGTCATGCCGTATCTTAAGCAGCATATCAATGCTGCTGCCGCGGCACATTTTGCTCAGGCGGCGGAGGATATTGCCCGGGCTGACAGCTGCCTGAGAGCGGAAGCTGCCTCAAAGGCAGAAGGACTGGTTCAGAAATCAGAGGGGCAGTGGTCTGTAGATGACGGCATTGTGAAGCTGCCGGAAATTCTTGAAGATTATATCCTGATGGAAATCCTCGCTGAGGCCTGCGGTTCGGCAAAGGACCTCGGACGCACGCAGATCAGGCAGCTGAGGGAGCTTTTCAGAAAGAAGAGCGGCAGCCGGCTGGACCTTCCCTGCGGCGTGACGGCCTGCCGTGATTACGGCTGTATTACCCTGATTCCTGCCGCTGACAGGAACAGCATGTCAGCGCATGCCGCAGCACCATGCGGCGTTCGGAAAACTGACGGAAAGGATGCCGAAGCATCAGGCGCATCACCGCAGACGGATGCCGAAGCATCAGGCGCATCACCGCAGACGGATGCCGTCCGGATCACAGGGGAGGGCACTTACCAGTGGAACGGCTGGCGCTTCAGCTGCCGTTATACCGACAGAGATGCACTGGATCCGGAGAAAATTAAACCTGAGAAGTATACGAAATTTCTGGATTATGATAAAATAAAGAATAGTCTTGTCGTCCGAAAACGTTTAAGGGGCGACCGCATCACGGTTCGTGCTGACGGAGCATCGAAAAAACTCAGCGATTATTTCATTGATGAAAAAATCCCGGCACGTGAGCGCGATGATATTCCCGTCCTTGCGTCGGGTGCAGATGTTTTCTGGGTCGTCGGTCTGAGAATCAGCGAGGACTGCAGGGTCACGGCCGGTACGGAGCGGGTTCTCCGCATCAGCGCGGAGAAACTCTGATCCTCAGTATGGCTGACATTCAGCGGCCGGCACGCGTGAACCGTAACACGGTATTCCCGGCTGAAGAAAAACCTTCTGTAAAAATGATGAAAGTATGATAGAGTAGACATAACCTGCGCCGCAGGTCAGATTTTTATCAATTCCAGATCAGACAAAGGAGATCAGAATGGGCGAATCGGTATCGGTATTGATTGATCAGAAAAAGGTAGAGGAAAGAATTGCTGAGCTTGGGGCAGAGATCAGCAGGGATTACGCGGGCAGATCGCTTCACATGATCTGTATTCTTAAAGGCGGTGTCATGTTCATGTGCGAGCTCGCGAAGCATGTCACCATCCCGATGACCATGGATTTCATGTGCTGTTCGAGCTACGGCGGCGGCACCGTTTCCAAAGGCATTGTCAAAATCGTCAAGGATCTCGATGAGCCGATTGAGGGAAGAGACGTCCTGATTGTCGAGGATATCATCGATACCGGACGCACGCTCAGCCATCTGTTCAAGATTCTCGAACAGAGAAAGCCTGCGAGCCTGAAGCTCTGCACGCTGCTTGACAAGCCGGAGCGCCGCGTCGTTGATGACGTTAATGTCGATTACACGGGCTTTCAGGTCGAGGATGAGTTCGTTGTAGGTTACGGACTCGATTATGATCAGAGATACCGCAATCTGCCCTACATCGGTGTCATTCATTTCGATGACTGAGCGGAAGTATAACAGGAAAGAGGGAGCATAAGAACCATTGGACAAAAGCAGAAGAAGTTTTACTGTTTATCTGGTTGCCATGGTCATCCTGATTCTGCTGCTCTCCGTGATTCCCGGATTATTCTCGAGAAACAGCAGTATCAGTGAGCAGCAGTTTGAGAAATATGTGGAATCAGATGAGATTACGGATGCCACAATCCATCAGAACTCGGAGGTGCCGACGGGAAGCGTCAGCTTCGGGACAACCGGGGGCGGCAGCTACGTGGTTTATGTGACCGACGTCAACAAAGCTGCGGATAAGCTGGATGAACACGGGATTGAATACACGGTTGCCAATGTGTCGGACAACAATCTGTTTATCAGCGTGATCCTTCCGGTCGTGATTCTCGTCCTGGTCCTGATTCTTGTCATGACAATCATCGGGAGGCAGGCGGCGAGTGCCGGCAGCGCCAATTCAAAGATGATGGATTTCGGCAAGAGCCGGGCCAAAATGCAGGGACCTCAGGAAAGTACGGTGCGTTTCTCCGACGTGGCCGGACTGGATGAGGAAAAAGAGGACCTGCAGGAAATCGTTGATTTTCTGCGGAATCCGCAGAAGTACACAAAGGTCGGTGCGAGAATTCCGAAGGGCGTGATTCTGACGGGCCGTCCCGGCACCGGCAAGACGCTTCTTGCCAAGGCAGTCGCGGGCGAAGCCAACGTGCCGTTCTTCTCCATTTCGGGTTCCGATTTTGTGGAGATGTTCGTAGGCGTCGGCGCATCCCGTGTGAGAGACCTGTTCGATGAGGCAAAGAAGAATGCGCCGTGTATTGTTTTCATCGATGAAATCGATGCCGTCGGCCGCAGAAGAGGCACCGGTATGGGCGGCGGCCACGATGAGAGAGAACAGACACTGAATCAGCTTCTCGTTGAAATGGACGGATTCGGCGTCAACGAAGGCATCATCGTCATGGCGGCAACGAACCGTGTGGATATCCTGGATCCTGCGATCCTGCGTCCGGGCCGTTTCGACAGAAAAATCGCCGTCGGTCTGCCCGATGTGAAGGGACGGGAGGAAATCCTCCGCGTTCACGCGAGAAACAAACCGCTCGGTGACGATGTGAATCTGAAGCAGATCGCCCAGACGACCGCCGGTTTTACCGGAGCGGATCTGGAGAACCTGCTCAATGAATCCGCCCTCCGTGCAGCACGGGAGGAACGGAGCTACATCACACAGGAAGATATCAAGGAGTCCTTTATCAAGGTAGGTATCGGAACAGAGAAGAAGAGCCGCGTGATCTCCGAAAAAGAGAAGAGGATTACCGCATATCATGAGACAGGTCATGCGATTCTGTTTCATGTGCTTGACCAGCTGGATCCGGTATATACGATCTCTATCATCCCGACAGGCCCCGGCGCTGCCGGCTATACCATGCCGCAGCCGGAGAATGACGATATGTTCATGACGAAGGGCAGGATGATACAGCAGATCATCGCCGATCTCGGCGGCAGGACGGCGGAGGAAATGGTCTTCGACGACATCACGACCGGTGCCTCGCAGGACATCAAGCAGGCGACGGAGACCGCGAGGGCAATGATCACGAAATACGGCATGTCTTCGAAACTCGGGCTTGTCAATTACGATGCGGGCGATGAGGACGAGATTTTTATCGGCCGCGACTGGGGCAAGACGAAAAGTTACAGTGAAAATGTTGCGGCGTCCATCGATGAGGAAGTGAAGGAAATCATCGAGGACTGCCACGTCAGAGCCAGACAGCTGATCACGGAGCACCGTTATGTGCTTGATGAGTGCGCGAGACAGCTGCTTGAGAAAGAAAAACTGAACCGTGCCGAGTTCGAGGCGATTTTTGCGGAGGAAGAAAAAATCAGGGCGGCAGCAACCGTATAATTGAGTTGAGGGGAAAGATATTCTGTAAATAATGCACAAAAATGTTATGATGAAATTGTTAGGTTTGTGCAGACTTTTGAAAAGCCTTATGTTACTATAATTAACGTAAAAACCCCCCAATACATTATATAGTTTTTGCTACACCCCATAAGAGAAATACCTTCTCCAAGAAAGGACCAGCCTCGAAAGAGACTGGTCTTTTCGTATGCAGAAAAAAGATTCTTCGGATCCGGCATACAGCGGGATCACAGGACTGACAGATGAAAGGTGGGAGCACAGTGAATCCGGACAGAGCACTTGACTATATTATGAGGATGAGACCGCTGCTGAAGAAGGAAGCTTTGTTCAGTGATGAGACGGAGATGTTCCGGAAGCCGATGGAGGCTGATCCGGGACAGATGGTGACGATCCGTTTCCGGACGGCGAGCAACAATGCCGACGATGTCTGGCTGATTCACGGTAATGAACGTCTCCCGATGGAATTCGAGTCCTGTGACGGTGCCTTTGACTATTACGCGATCAGCGTCTGCGTACATGAAGAGGATTTTGAGTATATCTTCGAGATCAGACTCGGGAGGACGGACTGTTTTTACGACCGGATGGGCGTGACAAGGAATCCGGATCCCCGCTACCGGTTCCGCATTCTGACGGGATTTCATACACCGGACTGGGCCAAGGGCGCGGTCATGTATCAGATTTTTGTCGACCGGTTCTGCAACGGCGATACATCAAATGATGTGCTGAGTGATGAGTACAGCTATATCGGTCATCACGTGAAGCGGATCATGAACTGGTACGAGGCGCCGGAGGCGATGGACGTCCGGAATTTCCACGGCGGCGATCTGGCCGGTGTGATCCGGAAGCTTGATTATCTGCAGAATCTCGGCGTGCAGGTGATTTATCTGAACCCCGTTTTCGTGTCGGCTTCCAATCACAAATATGATATTCAGGATTATGATCATGTGGATCCGCATTTTGGAAAAATCATCAATGACAGCGGGGAGCTCCTGAAGGATAACGATCAGGACAATACCCATGCGACGCGCTATATCTCCAGAGTAACCGATCAGAGAAATCTGGAGGCGGGCAATGAACTTCTGGCGGAGTTGGTGCAGAAGGCCCACGACCGGGGCATCCGGGTCATCCTCGACGGCGTTTTCAACCACTGCGGTTCTTTCAACCGCTGGATGGACAGAGAACACATATATGAGAACAGACCGGGGTTTGAGACGGGCGCCTACATTTCCGAGGACAGCCCGTATCATTCCTATTTCCGTTTTGCCGGCGGCAGCAGGTGGCCTGATAACGGGCAGTATGAGCAGTGGTGGGGCAACGAGACACTCCCGAAACTGAATTACGAGGACAGCGAGGCGCTGCAGAACGATATTCTGAGGATTGCCGCGAAATGGGTGTCTCCGCCGTACAACTGCGACGGCTGGCGTCTTGATGTGGCGGCTGACCTGGGTCATTCGCTGAGATTTAATCACCTTTTCTGGAAAAAATTCCGCAGAACCGTGAAGGAAGCGAATCCGGAAGCCATCATTCTCGCCGAGCATTACGGCGATGCCTGGGACTGGCTCCGCGGCGATGAGTGGGATACGGTCATGAATTATGACGCATTCATGGAACCCGTGACCTGGTTCATCACCGGCATGGAGAAACACAGCGACGAATTTCAGGAGGGACTTCTGAGCAACGCCGATAATTTCATTAATGCCATGCGCTATCACATGGCTTCGTTCCCGGAACCGTCGCTTCTGACCAGCATGAACGAGCTGGATAACCACGATCATTCCAGGTTCCTCACGAGAACGAATCACGTGGTCGGGAGAGTGCAGAATCTGGGAACGCTGGTGGCGGACAACAATGTGGACAAGGCTGCGCTCCGGGAGGCGGTCGTCATCCAGATGACCTGGCCCGGCGCACCGACGATCTACTACGGCGACGAGGCAGGCATGTGCGGTTTTACCGACCCGGACAGCCGGCGTGCCTATCCATGGGGCATGGAGGACCGGAACATTCTGGAGTTTTACCGGGAGATCATCCGGATCCATGAAAGGTACAGGGCTTTACAGACCGGATCTGTCAAGGTTCTGTTTAAGGATTACGGAGAACTTGTCTATGCCAGATTTAATGAGAAGCAGATTTTTTATGTGCTCATCAATAACCGTACGGAGAAATATCACCTGGAAACTTCGATCTGGCAGGCAGGCATGAACCGGCTCGTGGAGACAGAGCTGAGCTGCATCATGTCGACCGACAGAGAAGGATTTGCCGCGGGAGGCAGCCCGGTCAGGGTGGTATACGGGTGCATTTCCGTTGATCTGGCACCTGAGAGCGCCCTTCTTCTGATGGCAGAGACGGACAGGTCGTGACAGCACAGGGAAGGTTGCCGGCCATGCCGGCCATACCCTGTTGCATATTGCAAAGGTGATGGAACAGGTTTATAATGACGAAGTCCGGCATGGCCGGCATGCCGCTGTGGCGGAACTGGTAGACGCAAGGGACTTAAAATCCCTCGGTGCTAACCCACCGTGTCGGTTCGATCCCGACCAGCGGCAGTAAATAAAATCCCCGGGAAGCCTTTATTCAGAAGGAATCCCGGGGATTTCTGATTATTTATTCTCCCGGTATCAGTACGCAGACATCATCATACAAGATGACACAGTAACCACGGCGTTACTGTTCACTTTTTGCCAGCCACTGTCACACATGGAGACTTCCAGCCTCGACACGCTCTCGCTTGTCCTCGGACTCATTAACCACCGACGCCTGCGGAGGTCTCGGCCTG
>ONOC01000084.1 GCA_900319355.1 uncultured Eubacteriales bacterium
GGGATAAATGGCCGGATGACCTTGACACTGGTACAGCCAGGTGCTACCTGAAATTACCTGGGATACCACCTATCCCATAAGAAAAGTGATTGACCCTTTTTGCTGAAGCCGAAAATACGGACTCATGTTATACTGATGATATTCAGAGGTTCTGAAGATGGAGCCGCGGCTGTGATATCTGCAGGCAGGCGGAGGATTGCGGCGAAAGAGACACCCTGATACAGGAGGAGCTCTCATGAGTAATGAGTTATTTGAATTTACATCCGGAGAACTTGAGGCGTTACGGGACATCCCCGGGGCTTTCGGCGTTTTTCAGTCTGTCAGGGGAAAAATCGTCCCGGTGTTTCTTTCGGAGCAATTTGTGTCACTTTTCGGCTTCGATTCTGAAGAACAGGCGGCGGACGACATCAGGAGAGATGTGTACCGGGGTATGCATCCGGATGATGTCGCAAGGATTACCGTGAGCAGATATCAGTTCGCCGGAGGTGCTCCGGCATATGATGTCCTGTACCGCAATAAAAACAGATTTCAGTCCGATTACCATATCATCCACGAGACGGGAAGACACGTGTGGAAAAGGGGAACGAGACTCGATTATATCATCTATACGGATGAAAGTCAGATTGCCAACGGAGAACAGGGCGTAAAACTGCATCTGTCAGAATCGTTTGAACAGAAGATGTCTCTCGAGAATGATCTGCACAGAAAGCAGTTTGATGATCTGACAGGACTGCCGCTGATCGGAAGATTTTTCCAGGAGGCGCAGGAAGAAATCCATGAGATACGAAAGAAGGGCAGGGTGCCTGCCATTCTGTGGATCGATTACAGCAGACTCCGTGATTATAACGAAATTCACGGCTTTGAGACCGGTGATGAGCTGATCCGGGGTCTTGCATGGCTGATCCGGGACCAGTTCGGTGTCGCGAATACAGCAAGAATTAACAATGACTGTTTTGTGGCCTGCACGGATACGGAGAATCTGGAAGAAGATATCCGTCATATCTTTGATGAGGCAGCGAAGCTCAACCGGGGCAATTCACACCCTGTTGCCGTCGGCATCTGCGTCATGAATGAGGAGAATATCGGGCTTTCTGCAGCTGTAGACCGGGCGAAGCTTGCCAGTGATTCTCTGAATGAGCCGATGCACTCCTCTTATGCCTATTTCAGACAGGAGATGCTGGACAGGGCAGAACTGCAGCACTACATTATTCAGAATTATCAGAAGGCAATGGATGAGGGATGGATCCAGGTGTATTACCAGCCGGTGATCCGTGCCGTGACAGGCGAACTCTGCGGTGCGGAGGCACTGTGCCGCTGGAAGGATCCGGTATACGGCATGATCTCGCCGGGTCAGTTTATTCCCGCACTGGAAGAGCAGGGGAGAATCTGTGAACTGGATCTGTACATGGTTGAAAAAGTCTGCCGGGACGGCCGGAAGCTGATAAATTTCGGAAAGGATATCGTACCTGTATCTGTCAATCTGTCCCGCAAGGACTTCCGTGAGCCGGATCTGGTTGACCGTATTGAAACGCTGGCAAAGAAAAACAGGATTCCGCGGGAGCTGCTGAATATCGAGATTACAGAGAGTGCCTTTGTCAGACATACGGAGAGACTGAGCAGGTATATCAGTCTCTTCCATCAGCTGGGTTATCAGGTGTGGATGGATGATTTCGGCACGGCGTATTCCTCTCTGGGTTCTCTGAAGGATCTGAAGTTTGATGAACTGAAGATTGACATGAGTTTTCTGTCCACTTCCACGGAGAAGGCGAGGACCATCATCACGTCTGTTGTCCGGATGGCGAAGGAGATCGGAATCCAGACACTGGCGGAGGGAGTGGAAACAGAGGAACAGTATGAATTTCTGAAGCGGATCGGCTGCGAGAAGATACAGGGTTATTATTTCGGGAAGCCGATGGAAAAAACTCAGTTCATGCAGCATATCAGGGACAGAGGGATTGCGATAGAACCGCTCCGCTGCAGACGTTATTATGACGCGCTGAGCAGAATCAATTATCAGACAGATGAACCGCTCTGCGTCATTGAGGATGATGGTGTCAGGCTGAAGAAGCTGTTTGTCAATGACGCTTATCTTCATGTGCTTGGACGCGACAATATCGACAATGTTGATCAGTGGCTGGATGAAATCAATTCGGATAATAATCCTGCGCATGACTTTCACCGGAAGTTTGCCGATGAACAGCTGAGAAAGCTTTCAGGCCCGCAGGTGATGACCTATCCGTCAGGCGATCATTACATGGAACTGACCGGCACTGTCGTGACGCATCATGATAATTACTATATTTATGCGCTGAACATCCGGTATATCCAGCTGAACGCGGTATCCGAAGATGAGAAGCGGGCGATGTATGTTCAGTACATCTTTTATATGTGCAGTGATATTGCCGTCTGTGATCTGAAGGAAAATGCACTTTACGGTCTGAAGTCCAATGATTCTTCACAGCCCATCGGAACCGGCGGAAAAAGCGTTGATCTGACGGAGGCGGTGAGAATTTACAGAGATAAGTTTATCTATGCCCCGGATCAGGAACGCTATTTTGCGTTTATGGATCCCGACACACTGAAGGAAAGGATGAAGCAGAAGAGAGGGCAGGATCTGACTGGATTTTTCCGGAGCAGGACGGGTAACGGGGAATATCGGTGGATGGTGCATGCCATTATGCCCATACCGACCTCGGATTTCAACCGGTATCTGTCGCTGACACTGCCGGTGGATACGGATGCGGAATTACACGGCATTCTGCAGGACAGAACGGGAAAAGACCGGGATCTGCCGGAGGAAAAGGGGGAACTGATCCCATCCCTGCTCTGGAAAAATTTGGAGACATACAGCCAGGGCATGTATTTCTGGAAAGACAGAGATCGCAGATTCCTCGGTGCAAGCCGCAGTTTTCTGGATTATTACGGGTTCAGTTCGGAAAAGGAGATCATCGGAAAAACAGACGAAGACATGCACTGGCATGTCAGTCCGGAAGAATTCAGAAGGGATGAGCTGAACGTCCTCCGGCACGGGAAGCGAATTTTTATGGCACGCGGAAACTGCATCGTCAGAGGAGAACAGCGTACGATTCTGGCCACGAAAATTCCGATCTACAGAGATGGCAAAATCGTCGGTCTCATGGGAACCTTCTCTGATGCTGACAGGTTTTATCATGTCCTGAATGATAAATATCATTCGATGATGATCGATCATGCCACGGATCTTCTGAATGCCAGGGGAATCGCCGGGAGTCTGAGGGATTTCCTGGAGGAGCTGTGGACAAAAGGCACGGATTTTTCACTGATAAGGGTTCACGTTCCGGAATATCCGGCTTTTATCAGGATATACGGGGAAGAAGCGGGCGATACGCTCCTCCGCAGCGCAGGTGAGGAGCTGAAAAAGATATTCGGAAAGAAAAGCGCCATCGGCAGAATCACCGGCAGCTACTTCGCGATTCTGACGCAGGATGTCGATCCGGAGGAAATGGAAAAGGCAAAGAAACGGATAGAAGAGGACATCTCAAGCCTGCGGAAGTTCGGAGAATGGACCTGCGCGCTGACGGCCAGGGTGAATATCACGGTTCTGAATCCGGATAATGCCAGCAGGGATCATTACGCGCAGATCCTGGAATATCTGCTTACTCAGTTTTCAACAGGCAGTCTGGACACCTTCTGTAAATTATGATACGGCTTAAGCTTTCTCAGTACATGCGGTTGTGTGCCTCATCAATGGCGCTGACCAGCGGCTCAAGTATATTCATGATACCCGGTGCATTGGACATGATCGCAAGGATGTAGCGGTGATGGTTTGCATAAACGATGCCCGCATCATTCGTTGATCTGTTTCTGATGATGCCGATCCACCCGGCTTTGGTGCGTGTCGTGTACTTACCGCCAAGCCTGGTGTGGATCGCGGAAACAACAGGCCTTTCAAACCAGCTTCCGACCGTTGCCGGTGGCTTCTGTCATGTCAGTTTCCTGATTCTGCATCGGGAAAAACGAACGGAGAGATGAAGACATGGGGAGCGGAAATGAATAAGAAATTTTTAATACCACTGATACTGACGACCGTGCTGGCGACGGCCATGACGGCGGCCGCGGAGGTTGCCGGCGATCCGGAGATTATTTTTCCGGAGATCGCGGCACTGGCTGTCGGGTACCTGTACGCACCGAAACGCTCATGGCAGGTGAATTCGACACGGCTGTTTATTCTGATTTCGGGATGTGCCGTCATCGGACTGCTGATCAGCATGTATATGCCGGGACCGCTGTATCTGAAAGTTCTTGTGTCCTTTCTTATCGCGCAGCTGATCTATCTGTACTCGGGAACGACGCTCGCACCGCTCAATTCCGCGATCGTCCTTCCGGTTCTGATCGGTACACGCTCTGTTTCCTATCTGATTTCCGCAGCAGTGATGACGCTGTCTGTGATAGTGTGCAGGGCGCTGCTGGAGAAGACCGGTATCAGAGAAAAGGAAAAGTTTATCGTCCAGCCGCGTCCGGACCGGGAGGCATTCCTGCGGATGCTGCTCAGAATCTGCGTCACAGCAGTACTTGCCGTACCGGCGATTTTTGCAGGACTAAGGTTTATCATTGCGCCGCCTCTGCTTGTGGCGTTCACTGAGCTGGTGGATCACTGGAGGCCGGGGACGGCGAAAAAGCCGCATCGTGTCATCCTTCTCCTGACCGCCTGTGCTGCGGTGGGAGATCTGAGCAGATACCTGATCACGGTAAGGCTGCATCTGCCGATGGCGGCAGCCACGGCGGCCGCGATACTGATCGTGCTGCTGATCCTGAAAGCGACGGGGCTTTTCATGCCGCCTGCCGGGGCCATGGCGATTCTTGCCATGCTGATTCCGGAGGAAGCGATGGCGCGGTATGTGCCGGCGGTTGCTGTCGGCTCCACCGTATTCATGCTGACGGCTGTTGCCTGGAACGTGACACATCATACAGGAACAGAAAACTGTGCATAGAGTTCATGTGAAACGATATTCACTTTGTTTAAGATAAATTTTATCAAAAAGGGTATTCTACCCGACGAAAGAGTTTGTTATAATCAGCACAAATATGGAGGTTCCCAAATGGAAAAGAATAATAACGAAGAAACATCATTTGAATTCAGGGATCTTGGTGCAAAGGTAAGAAAACTCCGTCTGAACAAGGGGCTCACCCAGAAGGACGTAGCAGATAAGCTTGGCGTTACCCCGGGATATATCAGTAATGTAGAGAACAGCCGTACGGCAATGTCATTGCGCGTACTGACTTATTACGCACAGCTGATGGGTCTGACGCTCGACGAACTGGTGGGCAAAATCCAGCCCGAGTACCGCGAATCATCAGCTTACAATACGCTGGTTTCAGAAATCCGCGGGCTTACGACAAAAGAACAGGAAAAGCTTGTGGAGATGCTGAGAATCTATAAGTCGAAGGAGAGCTGACAGGCACGACAGCAGGAACGGATGACAGCAGTGCCACACATGAATCCGCAGATGTATGACAGGAAAGAAGATGATCATGACGGAAAAGCTGAAGGAGAGAAAAGGAATTTCTCTCGTCATTTTTCTGCTTCTGCTGGGAATCCTGTGTCTTCTTGCCGTCATTGTCTTTACTGCCGGTACTGAGAGACTTGAGATTTCCCGTGAGAAGGAAGATCTGGCAGATCTGCGTGACGCCTATGCCGTGATTGCTGCGGCGAAGGCCGGAAATGACCGGACGGTGACGGAAACCTATGACAATAACCCGGAGCAGATCACATACGAGGTGACGGACGGACCGAATGGCATAAGGCTTTATCATGCGACGGTCAGGGCTGTCCAGCGGAAGAAAGGCTGGCAGTACAGATCAGCGGATGATGTCAGGATCAATGGCGTGAGAGCGGGAGCGAAGCTGAAGGGGGATGCGTGGGAGATGACGCTTACCTCGAACGGTTCATTTGATCTGGAATGAACAGATCGTCATGTCAATACGGACAGTACGGATACAAAAAGGAGCGGCTTAATCAGCCGCTCCTTTTCCTTTTCATCAGTCGGTAAATCTGGAAAGACGGGTGTGCAGCACCGGCCCGATCAGCATTGCAAGTGCCATCTTGATGAGGTCGTTGACGATGAACGGTGCGCAGCAGGCAGCAAAAGCTGTGGCAAAGTCGGATTTCATCATGAGAATGAACCAGACGAGGCCAACGGCGTAGAGAACCACGGTGCCGATGATCATGCTGACCATGCAGAAAATATGATCCTTCAGGGAGCCGGTTCTGTGTCTCTCCATCAGAACGCCCATGACGATAACCATCGGGATATAGCCGATGATGAAACCGCCGGTCGGACCTGCGATGACGCCGGGACCGGCATTGCCGCCGGAGAATACCGGGAGACCGATCACACCGAGCAGGATGTAGATCGCCGTCGAGATGACTGACCGCTTCCAGCCAATGATATAGATCATGAAATAAAGAACAAGCGTTGCCAGGGTGATCGGAACAGGTCCGACGGGAACGGCGAACGGTGAGAGCACACACATCACTGCGGCCATCAGCGCGCAGAACACAAGGTTTCTGGTCCTTGTGTCGGTACGCCTGTTCTTTTTTTCTGTGTTTTCAGTAACTGCTGTCGTAGATGCCATAGTTATCCCTCTCTTTCTGTACATGACGATGCTCATTGTACATTCAGAGAGACGCCATGTCAACTGTTAAACCGATCGTGGTTAACATGAGGAGCACAGTTCAGACGTCCGCCAGAGCAGCCAGGGCCACGGAACACATGGAGACTCCCAGGCCGAGACCTCCGCAGGCGTCGGTGGTTAATGAGTCCGAGGACAAGCGAGAGCGTGTCGAGGCTGGAAGTCGAGGCTGGAAGTCTCCATGTGTGACAGTGGCTGGCAAAGAGTGAACAGTAACACATGAGGACCGGCATGTTATGCTTCAAAGTATATCTCATACCATACAAGGAATGTGTAGATGGTCCAGATCTGTCTCCAGAGGTCTGAGTTTCCGCCCGTGTATTCCTGATAAAGCGCCTCAAGTTCATCGGTGTGGAAGAATTTTTCTGCCGTACTGCTGTGGAAGAGGCGGAGTACATCACTGTTATAACGGGTATCGGCCAGCCAGTAACGGATCGGTACGATGAATCCGAGCTTTTTCCTGAAAGCGGTTTCGTGCGGAAGCACTTTGGCTGCTGCCGTGCGGAAGGCAACTTTATTCTGGGTTTCGCTGACCTTGTATTCATCTGGCAGCCGGGAAGCAATATCAAACATACGCGTGTCGGTGATCGGCATTCTGATTTCCAGTCCGCAGGCCGTGCTCATCTTGTCTACGTTGAGGTAGATGTCGCCCTCCAGCCACAGGCGGATATCAATATCCTGCATCTGGCAGAGAGGACTGAAGCTCTGATTTTCATCAAAGAGAGGTTCTGCCAGGTGAATCGGAAGGATGTCAGGATTGTAGTGCTTCAGGAGGCGCTTTTTCATATCCTCCTTCATGATATTGGTGTTGCCGATGTAGAAGGTGCGGAGATTTTTACCGTAGCGGGATGCGTTGCGGTACATGTTGTATCCGCCGAACATTTCATCGGAGCCTTCTCCCGAGTAGCAGAGCTTTGTGTGTTTCGATGCCGCCTGACAGCCAAGCGTGAATACGATCGCAGAAGCGTCGGCGAGAGGCTGCTCCATATGCTCCATAACGAAGGGAACCGTGCGGAAATAATCTTCAGGCGTCACATTCAGGCGCGAAAGCTTCCGGCCAAGTGCGTCAGCCGTTTCCTTAGCGAGCGGTGATTCGTCGAACTTCGGATTGTCATAGCCGCAGGTGTCTGCCATTTCGGCATCGGAAAGCGCAAATACATAGGAAGAATCTACGCCGCCGGAAAGAAAAGATTCCGCATGCTCGTCAGGTGTCTTTATCTCGCTCATCATCTGGATCATGGTGCGGTGAATTTCATCTGCGTAATCGTCCAGTGATCCGGCATCATCCGGGTGAAATTCCGGGCGCCAGTAGCGGGTAACGGTAAGCTCGGGGCGGGAGACTGTCGTCATCGGCAGCGACTGCTCCGCTGTATCCTGCATGCCGTCGGCTCCTGTCCAAGTCAGAAAGTGGCCGGGCATCAGTTTTTTCACACCCCTGAAGAAGGTGTTCTCGCCGGGGGTATAGGTCATGGTGAGATAATACTGAAGCATCTCTTCATTAAGTTCTTTTACGAATCCCGGGCGCTTCATGATATCGCGGATAAAGGTTCCGTAAAGCAGTTTCCCGTCAGCTGTCACATAGTAATAAAAAGGCTTTGTGCCGAACTGATCCCGGAGCGCATAGAGCATGTGACGGGTCTCATCCATGATGGCGAGCGCAAACATGCCGTGCAGGTGATTCCCCATAGAAGTTCCCCACCGTTCCCATGCTTTCAGAAGGATGGTCCGCTCCCTTTCCTCACGGGTCATGGAAGAGGCATTCTCGATATTCAGTTCAAAGGCAAGTGCCTCCCAGTTGCGGATATGTCCGCGGTAAGTTCTGAGTTCTGTCATCATTGTGTTTTCTCCTTTTTTTGTCTGACCAATCCTTCATCGCAGAGTGCGCGGCGCACCATCTGAAGCTCCACATCATGGAGACAGTTTTTCAGCGTGCCGTCTGCCTGCCGCCGGATAATCTCATCGATATCCATCCACATGACCGATTCAACCTCTGATTCCTGCAGCACGAGATCTTCGATGCGAACCGGCCGGTCGACCAGATAGACGTAGCTGAGTTCGTTGTCGCGGAATGGCTTTCCGTAAAAAATCTTCTCGGAATAATTCGGGCAGAGGCCGATGAACCGGAATTCGTTATCTTCAGCCTGAATGCCGAGCTCTTCGGAGAGCTCGCGCCTTGCGGACGGGAGCGGCTCATCACCCGCATCTATGTGCCCGGCGGATGATATATCATAGCATCCCGGGTTGGAATCCTTATCGGCGCTCCGTTTCTGGAGCAGCAGCTGCGTCCGGCCGTTGATTTTTCTCCAGATCCAGAGGTGCACTGTCCGGTGGTGCAGTCCGAGGCGGTGTACGACGCTGCGTTCCTGAATCTGTCCGGTTACCTTTCCCTCATCATCCAGGATATCAAAGAGTTCCATCGGATGACCGTCCAGAGCCGCCCCGCGTAGAATGCCGTTCTCATCATAACGGAGTTTCAGTGAGAAAAACGGCTGTCCGTCGGCGAGAAGCTTCAGGAAAATGAAGTCGCCTGCCCACAGATCCAGCTTCGTCATTTCCTCAGCCGGCACCCATTCGAGCACACCTTCGTCACAGGGCGGAAGAGGATCCGGTACTTCAAAATCCTCAGAGGTGAACAGTGCCATGTATTCCGTGACGTCCCGGTAAACGAAGGTGACAATGCCGCGGAACACCTGCGAACGCAGGGTGATGCCCGTTTCTTCCCTGACTTCGCGGATCACGCAGTCCTCGGGACTTTCTCCGGATTCCATGTGGCCGCCGACGCCGATCCATTTGTCTTTGTTGATGTCATGCTTCTTACTGACGCGGTGAAGCATCAGATAGCGGTCACCCTTTTTCAGATAACAGAGGGTTGTACATTCCATACTCATTTTCTTTTCTTTCCGGGTCTGCAGCTTATCAATTAACACGTATGAACCGATAAAAGTAGTGTAGCAGTATGCACAGGAAGATTTTTCACACGAAAGACCCTGAACATTGTATCGCGTGCCTGCAGAAGAATGCAAGAAGATGCTGTTTCGTACAGGGAATTATTTAAAAAATAAGTCCGAAATGTTACAATAATATGATATCCAAAATCTTGCATGAAGATATTCTGACGGGAAGGACCAAAATGAGTAGCGGGAATCTGAAAAAAATCAGACAGGGGATCAAACAGAAGATCCGGTCTTCGGAAGGAGTCACTATCCTGCTGGCGCTGCTGTTCTTCATGCTGTGTTCCGTCGTCGGCTCTATCATTCTTTCTGCCTCAACAGCTGCCAGCGGAAGGCTGGCCGGCCTGAAGGAACAGGAGAAGGCTTATTACGAGGCTGGTTCGGCTGCGTCCTTTGTGGCCGGGATGTTTGATGATGCTGTGATTGCTGTGGATCAGCAGGATGACGGAAAGAAAGTTTACTATGCGCTGGATGAAGATACACTGAAGGGCCTTGATCTGGAATATGGTGATATTCCGCATGATTATCAGAATGAGTGGAGTAAACTTAAACTTGATGAGGGCGATTTATTCACAAAACTGCTGAATAACAGAGGCACTGAACAGACTTTTATGCTGCAGATCGATACCGGATTGATGGATTCCGACAGTGATATCAGTCTGGCTTTCAAAATTCATCTCACAGCAGATGATGAGGGACTGATCAAAGGAACCGTTCAGCTTCAGAAGAGCAGTTCAGACGCTGCAGACAATCAATATTGCTATGATCTGAAGATTCCGGCTGAGAAATCAGCACTTTTCGTAGAGAATGTGGATGACAGTAATACCACCAGTGCTGGTTCCGGGACGGAAAGCGTCGGTAATGTCTCCGGATCTCAGGATGAAGAAGAGGATGAGCAGAAGGAGATAGATATCTTCAGATGGAAAAATCCGGTGATAACGCTGCATAAGGAAGGGAAAAATGAAAGTACGGGACAGGGCACAGAAGAAGGAAAGGCTCAGAACTGAATTCAGCACTAAATTAAAGAGCTGCAGAGGAGAATCCATTGCGGAGGTTCTGGTTGCCGTGCTGATCGTGGCACTTTCCTCCATCATGCTTCTGACCATGGTTCAGAGTTCGTCAGAGATTGTGAAGAGCTCTGAAGCCGGCATGAAGAAAATCTACGATCACGAATCGGCGGCCAACGGAGAGACATGGCCCTCTGCAGATCCGGAAATAACCGTCAGGAATAATGTGGGAATTACATTAAAACCGGGTGATGGAGGAAATGCCAGTATACCGATCACGAAGATCGCCGGAAAGAGCATCGAAAATGATTATAAAGTGAATGTTTTTTATGACAGTTATTCCGGGATTGTTGCTTTTCGTAAAGCATCAGGAAGTTCCGGCGCGGGCACAGGTGCAGGCGCGGGCTCAGGCGCAGATGCGGGCTCAGGCGCAGATTCCGGCGCAGGAGCGGGTACAGATGCCGGCTCAGGCACAGGTTCTGCAGCGGGCACAGGGTCAGAGACAGGGACAGGAACAGGTTCCGGTTCATAATGACAGATTCTTCCGGTCTGGTAAGGGTGAGCAGATTGACAGGTAAAATCAGAGAAAAAATCAGAAAGAAACTGAATAACCGTCATGGTTTTACGCTCGCCGAGACGCTGGTGACACTGATTATCGTCGGACTTGTTACGACAGCGGTTGCAAGCGGCGCCGGAATCCTGAGAAGTGTTTATAAGGATGTCACGCTGAAGGCGAACGCGCAGACGGTGATGTCGACTGCCATAACAGCGATGCGCAATCATATGGAGTTTGCCTCACCGGTTGATCCGGATGACAGTAAAAATGTGGTTTTTAAGGATGAAGACAGCGGAACAGCGATGGCATTTGTAAACGCATCGAAGAACAGTACTTCTGGAAATCAATCCGGAAACGGATCTGCTCAGACGGTTTATATTCAGTATTACAGCATCAGCGATTCGTCTTCTCAGAACGGGGGGACATCGAAAAAGCAGGTCACCGTAAGCAAGGCGGGCAGCCCGCAGAAACTTGTTCAGGATGCAGCGTTCGGCAAGACGCTGGGGTCGGATCTCAGTCTCACGATCGAGAACAGTGACAAAACAGGACCATATGATGTGAGCAGCAGCGGCGGCGTTCTGACGTTTTCGTTTCACATTTCCGTGACAGACACAGGGAGCAGCACGGTTCTCGCGGAACAGGATGTCACCATCCGTTCCATGGAGAGCATACAGGAAGACAGTAAAGCATCGAACGATAAATCGAAAGACAGCTGATATGAAAAATAAACGACTGGGAGATATGCTCATTCAGCAGGGTTACATCACTGAAGACCAGCTGAGTGACGCGCTGAAAAAACAGAAGGAACACGGGAAGAGGCTCGGCCGTGAGCTGATTGATGACGGATATATCACGGAAACGCAGCTGATTGATACCCTTCGTATTCAGCTCGGCATTGATTTTATCGATCTGACAAAGACCGAGATCGATCCCTCGATGGCGAAGTACGTGCCGAAGGCACTGGCACGCAAGGACTCCATCATTCCGGTCAGAGTATCGAGGGACACCCTGTTTCTGGCGATGGCCGATCCGCTGAACTTCATGGCGCTGGAGGAAGCGCACGATACTTCGAAGAAGAAAATCGTTCCCATGATTGCGACGCAGGCTGCCATAGATCATTCCATCAGCGTGCTTTACGGTAATGAGGGCGCGACAGAAGCCATGGCACAGATGCGTGCCGAGGCCGGATTTACGCCGGATGAAGTCAAGGCGGCGCCGGATCAGGAAGAAGAGGAAGAGGACGCACCTACCGTCCGCCTGGTCAACTCCATCATCGAGCGCGCCGTCAACGAGAAGGCATCCGATATTCACCTGGAGCCGACGGAGCACGAGATGATCATCCGGATGAGAATCGACGGCAGACTCCACAAGGTGCTCACGGTGCCGAAGGATCTGCAGCAGAACGTGCTGACGCTCGGTTTTCCCGGCGTCCCGCTGGAGGACTGCTATCAGATGCGGGGCATCACCCGGCAGAAGGAGGACATGGACAGGCTGGCC
>ONOC01000003.1 GCA_900319355.1 uncultured Eubacteriales bacterium
GATGCGGTGAGGCGAACGCCGCGTCAGACCGACGAAGTCGGTCTCATGTGCCGACTGCGGGAATCGCGCAGCGATGGAGCAGTCGGGCTTAATACAGTAATGTGGCATCTTGTATGATATAGATGTTTATTCACTGAATTTCCCGGGAGGAACTGAAATGACAGACAGACCTGACACCGAAGAGGCTAAGGAACTGAGAAAGCAGCGTCGCGCCAGAGAGCGTGAGCGCAAAAGAAAAATCCTGCTGATTATATCTCTTATTGTTGTTATTCTTGCAGCACTGATTATTGTCGTGCTTGTCATACTGTTCCGTGCGAGGATGAAAGCGGAGGAGACGACGGTAGCGGCGACATCTGAGCTTCAGTTTGATATTCATTATTCCGGCGACAAGTCGTCATTTTCCGACTCATCAGCTGATTCGTCATCAGCCTCCGTGGTTCAGTCTTCTTCAGAAAATACGGCGGCGGAACTGCCGGTGATCGATCTTTCGGCAGTCAGCAGTCCTGATGTTATTATGGAAAGACTTTCTGATGGTGCGCCATGCGCTGATTCCAACAGCGGAGCACAGATTTATCCGGCATCAATGACAAAGATGATGACGGCGATTGTGGCGATTGAAAACCTCGGTGACCTTTCTCAGACCTATACGTTTGACGGCTCCGAGTTCGATACGGCTTATGCCAATGATGCTACGACGGTAGGCTGGAAAGCAGGAGAAACGGCGACATATGAGGATATCCTGTACGGTGCCATGCTGCCTTCCGGTGCAGATGCCTGCTATGCGCTTGCCAATGCGACGGCCGGAAGTGAGAGTGCCTTTGTGGATAAGATGAATCAGAAGGCACAGGAACTGGGGATGGCCAGCACACATTTTGCCAACTGCGTCGGACTGCAGGATACAAACCATTATACGACCTGTGCGGATATGGCTACGCTTCTGAAGTATGCGCTTCAGAATGATACCTTCCGCACGATATTTACAACGCCTGTATATACGACGGATCCGACGGATTCTCACCCGACCGGCATTACGCTGAGTTCCACCATGTTCATGAATCTGGCATCTTCAGAGCTCGATAATGGTGCTGTCATTGAGGGAGGCAAGACAGGATACACAAATGAAGCAGGACACTGCCTTGCATCACTCGCATCAACGTCGGACGGCACGGAATATATTCTTGTGACAGCCGGTGCGGCAGGCGGCGTGAATGATACGCCTCATATCGATGATGCCATCACCATCTATTCGCAGCTGCCGGGAAGCGGTTCTTCCGTGGATGAGGATGCATCCAATGTGGATCTGGATTTCGGAGAAACCATTGTCGGCGACAGCAGCTCAGCTCAGTAATCACAGACCATCAGTTCGGTCATAACAGGAAACAGAAAAAATCTCCGGCCCAATGGAATTTCCACCGGGCCGGAGATTTTTTATGCTTATTTTCTGTATGTCTATTTTCTGTATGTCAGGAAACTGGCACGCCTGATCAGCTGAGCTTGATACCCTTCAGCAGAGAACCGAGGTTTGTGCTGATATCCTCGCTCTTCGGAAGCTTGTAATCATTTTCGCTGTCACGATGTGAATTATGATCGTTTCTTCTTCCGCTGTGCTCTTCCTCAGCACCTTCTTCCAGTGCTTTCATGGAGAGGCTCAGCTTGCCGTCTTTGATGGCGATGACTTTAACCTTAACTTCCTGGCCAACCTTCAGTACATCTTCAACAGATTTCACTCTCTTGCGGGAAATCTGAGAAATATGAACGAGTCCGGAAAGTCCGTCACCCAGATCAATGAACGCACCATAGGACTGGATGCTCTCAACCTTGCCGTCCATCACGGTTCCGACCGGAATGGATTCGATTTTTGCCTTTCTCTCCTCATCTGCTTTGGCGCGGAGAGGTTCAACCGCTGAAAGAATCAGACGACGCTTTCCTTCATCGACTTCACGGACGATTACCTGAATCTCCTTTGAAAGGTAAGCATTCAGATCATCTACATGTCCGAGCGCCAGACGGGATGCCGGAATAAATCCGCGCACGCCTTCTACATTTGCTACAACGCCCTTATTTACGACGCCGTCAACCGTTACATCAAGGACGGTCTTCTGCTCCTGATATTCTTTCAGTTTCTCCCAGTTCTCTTCGCCTTCGTCATGAAACTTGGAAAAATCAAGTGCGTCCTGATTTTCCTGATCGAAGTCTGCCATTGTCGTTAACGTTTCATCTGCCATCATTTCCACCTCATACTAACATTCTCTGAAATATATATGACATTCGGGTTCAGTCTGCGGAACCGTCATGTAATCATACCCGTACAGTATATCATAGAATCACTGAACGTGACAGGATTTTTTATGTCTTCACAGTGCTCTGCCGGTGGCCCGTGCAAGTTTCGTGGCATCACAGAAGGAGATGTGCTATGATATGAAAAATGTGCAGGGTAAGAAGCCTCTATCACCCTTGGAGAATAAGATTATGGCTGGAAAGAAAGAAAAGGTATATATTGTCGGTCACCGCAATCCGGATACGGATTCCATCTGTTCCGCGATCGCATATGCCGACATTAAGAACCGTACGGAGAAAGACAGACAGTTTCTGCCGATGCGGGCAGGACAGATTAATGAAGAGACGGAGTTTGTGCTGAAGCACTTCGGCGTTTCTCTGCCGGGATATCTGCCGGATGCCGGCACACAGGTCGGAGAAATCGAGATCCACAAGGTGGCCGGCGCAAAAGGCAACCTGTCGGTGAAGAAGGCCTGGCAGGAGATGAATGACCAGGATATTGTCACGCTCCCGATCACCTCGGAAAAGAATGAGCTTCGGGGGCTGATCACGATGACGGATATCGCCAAGTCCTATATGGAGATTTCCGATAACCACATCCTGGCGGAAGCGAAGACGCAGTACGCGGCGATCGCCGATACACTGGACGGCGAGATTCTTGTCGGTGACGGCAGCCGGTATTTTACGAAGGGCCGTGTCGTCATCGGCGCATTTCATCCGGACATGATGGGGCAGTATATTCAGGAGAATGATCTGGTTATCGTCGGCAACCGCGCGGACGACCAGCTCTGCTGTCTTGATCTGAAGGTGAGCTGTATGGTGGTAGGTCTCGGGGCTGCCGTGAGTCCTTCTATTCTGAAGCTGGCCGAGGCTGACGGGTGCACCATCATTTCCAGCCCGCATGATACCTATACGATCGCAAGGCTGATCAATCAGGCCATCCCGGTTGAGTTCCTGATGAGACAGCGGGACCACCTGATCGTCTTCCACAGCTCGGATAAAATCGATGATATTGAAGGTATCATGAAGAACAGCCGCCACCGCGACTATCCGATTCTTGATAAGAAGGAAAAGTATATCGGAACCATATCGCGCCGGAATCTGATCGGCAGAACGGGTAAGAATCTGATCCTCGTTGATCATAATGAAAAAACGCAGGCGGTTCTGAATGTCGAGGAGGCGAATGTGCTGGAGATCATCGATCATCACCGTCTCGGCGCGATCCAGACCATGGGCCCGATCATGTTCCGCAATGAGCCTGTCGGGTGCACGGCGACCATCATGTACAAGATTTACCATGAGAAGCACCTGGAGATTCCGGTAAAAATCGCCGGTCTCCTGATGTCCGCGATTATTTCGGATACGCTTCTTTTCCGCTCGCCTACCTGTACACCGCTCGACAGAAATGCGGCGATGGATCTCTGCGGTATCGCCGGCGTTGAAGATATCAATAAGTATGCTTCTGAGATGTTCCGTGCCGGATCGAATCTTGAGGACAAGACACCGGAGGAGATTTTCTTCCAGGACTACAAGAAGTTCAATATTGAGAATACGACTTTCGGGGTCGGTCAGATCAGCTCCATGTCGGTGGAGGAGCTCGATTTTATCAAGAGCCGTCTGATTCCGCAGCTGAAGGAGGAATGCGGCAAGCATGACATTGAGATGGTCTTCTTCATGCTGACCAATATCATCAACGAGTCCACGGAGCTGCTCTATTACAGCGAAGGAGAGAAGAACAGTGCACATGCCCTGATTGAGAGCGCATTCCCGGAGGCGGAGCTCGGTGAGATCAGTGCGGTACTGCCGGGTGTGATTTCCAGAAAGAAGCAGCTGATTCCGGCCTTCATGAGGGCACTTCAGGAAAAAGAATAAGGCATGACCGGAAAAAGAAGCATATCCGGGTCATGAAAATGCCTTTAAATCAGTACAATTCAATAAAAAATACTTAAATTCAGTGAAAAACTTCTTGCTATGCAGAAAAGGCGATGTTATAATCCGTATAGTTGATTACAAAGGTGTAACATCGCCAGAGCTGTAACCAACTTTTTTTATGCGTTTTATTAATTTTTTATCCAAAGGGAGGATAACAAAATGTCTTACGTTGATGAAGTCTATGCAAGAGTCGTTGCAAAGAACCCCGCAGAGCCGGAGTTCCATCAGGCGGTCAAGGAGTTCCTCGAGAGCATCCGTCCGATTGTTGACAAACATGAGGAAGAGTACAGAAAGAATGCTCTGCTTGAGAGACTGACCGAGCCGGAGCGTCAGATCCGTTTCCGTGTTCCGTGGGTAGATGACAAGGGTCAGGTTCAGGTGAATACCGGATACCGCGTACAGTTCAACAGCGCGATCGGACCGTATAAAGGAGGACTTCGTTTCCATCCGTCCGTATACATGGGCATCATCAAATTCCTCGGTTTTGAGCAGATCTTCAAGAATTCACTGACCGGTCTTCCGATCGGCGGCGGCAAGGGCGGTTCTGATTTCGATCCGAAGGGCAAATCAGACAGAGAGATCATGGCATTCTGCCAGAGCTTCATGACCGAGCTGTACAAGCATATCGGTGCTGACGTCGATGTACCGGCAGGTGATATCGGTGTAGGCGGACGTGAGATCGGTTTCCTGTATGGTCAGTACAAGAGAATCACCGGAAAGTATGAAGGCGTTCTGACCGGCAAGGGACTTTCCTACGGCGGATCTCTCGCAAGAACAGAAGCTACCGGATATGGTCTTCTGTACTTCACTGATGAGCTGCTGAAGATCAACGGCAAGGACATCAAGGGCATGACCGCTGTTGTTTCCGGTGCCGGCAACGTAGCAATCTATGCCATCCAGAAGGCAGAAGAGCTCGGCGTCAAGGTTCTGACCTGCTCTGATTCCACAGGCTGGATCTATGATCCGGACGGCATTGATGTACCGACCCTGAAAGAGGTTAAGGAAGTTAACCGTGCACGTCTGACCCAGTATAAGGAGAAACGTCCGAATTCCGTATATCATGAGGGACGCGGCGTATGGACCGTAAAGGCAGATCTTGCTTTCCCGTGCGCGACACAGAACGAGCTGAATCTGGATGATGCAAAGACCCTGGTAGCCAACGGCGTTGTCGCTGTATGCGAGGGTGCTAACATGCCTTCTACGCTGGATGCTACCGAGTATCTGAAGAGCAACGGCGTGATCTTCGGACCGGCAAAGGCTGCCAATGCAGGCGGTGTCGGCACATCCGCACTCGAGATGTCTCAGAACAGCGAGCGTCTGTCCTGGACCTTTGAAGAGGTTGATGCGAAGCTGAAACAGATCATGATCAATATCGTGCACAACATTGACGAAGCTGCAAAGGAAGCCGGAAAGCCGGGCGACTATGTAGCCGGAGCCAACATTGCAGGATTCCTGAAAGTGGCTGACGCTATGAATGCACAGGGCATTGTCTGATCCGGGCGTATTTTCTGAAGGATCAGCAGTCCGAAATCACAGATAAGAGGGCTGTCGTGCCGCCGGTATGGCGGTGCGGCGGTCCTTTTTCAGCATCTGAGGGGACGGTGCCGGAAGGAAAAACGCAGGATTTTTCAGATTCTACATATGGAAATGTTACTGAGAAAGAATACTATATATGGTAAGAATTCCGCGGAAATCCGAATGATCAGAGCGCCGGAAAAGCGTCCCGGAAAGGCGTGCACTTTACAAAGGGGTTATTTTAGTTTAAGATTATCCCAGATTTGAGCCGTTTTCGTCTGTTCTGCCGAACTGCTGTCACGGTGCGGCGGGACGGAAATGATGAGGGGATAATCTTCTAGATCAAAGCGTCTGATATAAAGGGGAGAAACAGACGCCTGAATTTTGAGGTGAATATGGATAAGTATGTAATCAAGGGTGGAAATCCTTTGGTTGGTGAAGTGGAGATTGGGGGAGCCAAGAACGCTGCACTTGCTATCCTTACAGCGGCGATTATGACGGATGAACCCGTTCTGGTGGATAATATTCCGGATGTGAGCGATATCAATGTTCTGCTGGAAGCTATCGCCGTGATCGGGGCCAGAGTGGACAGGAAGGACCGCCACTCGGTGGAGATCAATGGTTCAACGATCGAGTCTGTAAGTGTTGATTATGAATACATCAAGAAAATCCGGGCATCCTATTATCTGCTCGGGGCACTTCTTGGCAAGTATAAAAGAGCGGAGGTTCCGCTGCCCGGCGGATGCAATATCGGAAGCCGTCCGATAGATCAGCATCTGAAGGGATTCCGCGCACTCGGCGCAAGTGTGGCGATCAGCCACGGCGTCATTGTGGCATCAGCGGAGAACCTTCACGGCGCACATATCTTCCTGGATATGGTTTCTGTCGGCGCAACGATCAATATCATGATGGCGGCGTCGATGGCAAGAGGCAATACGATTATTGAGAATGCGGCAAGAGAGCCGCATGTGGTGGACGCGGCCAATTTTCTGAACAGCATGGGCGCCAATATCAAGGGTGCCGGCACGGATGTCATCAGAATCCGCGGCGTGGAGAAGCTCCACGGCACTTCCTACACCATCGTTCCGGATATGATTGAGGCCGGGACCTATATGTTCGCGGCAGCGGCAACCAAGGGCGACATTCTGGTAAAGAATGTGATTCCGAAGCATCTGGAGGCCATGACAGCCAAACTTGTGGAAGTGGGCTGCCAGGTGGAGGAATTCGATGACGCGGTTCGCGTGATCGCAAAGAAGAGGCTGAACAAGACCCATGTGAAGACACTTCCGTACCCGGGATTCCCGACGGACATGCAGCCGCAGATGAGTGTAACGCTCTGTCTGGCCGAGGGCACGAGCATCGTGACGGAAAGTATTTTTGAGAACCGGTTCAAGTATGTTGATGAGCTCTCAAGAATGGGAGCAAACATCAAGGTCGAGGGCAATTCCGCGATCATTGACGGCGTAGAAATGCTGACGGGAGCCAGAATCACGGCACCTGATCTCAGGGCCGGGGCGGCACTGGTGATCGCCGGTCTGGCAGCGGAAGGCATTACCGTTATTGACGATATCGTTTATATTCAGAGAGGATATGAAGATTTTGACCTGAAACTCCAGGAGCTCGGCGGACAGATTGAGAGAGTGTCCGACGAACGGGAGATTCAGAAATTCCGTCTGAGGGTCGGCTGAACAGCGGCTGTGCCCGGAACGTACTGAACAGGAAGGCGATGAAGACACCTGCGGGAGCGTATGCCGGGGTGTCTTTTCTGATGCCTTATGGAAGGTTTCTGTTGGACAAAATCAGCGGCGTGTCCCAGACGGGTACAAATCCGCTTGACTGTTCCCGGGATTCGCGTTATCTTACCTTCATCAACAGACAAAACTGCACAATATGCTTTCTCTTATTCAGAGTGGCGGAGGTACACAGGACCTTTGAAACCACGGCAACCCCGTAAAATGGAAGGTGCCCGCCTGAGCGAGAATATCGAACAATAAGGGAGTCGATCGTCGGATCTTCTTCATTATGGTCCGGCGTTTTTTTTTTGCGCATTTCTTCAGATTTTTTCAAACTGACGGGAAAGCGGAGGGCAGTCTGCATGCAACCTCAGAAATCATATAATAAAGGAGAACGTAAGATGGAAGAAAAGAGATTATTTACTTCCGAATCCGTTACGGAAGGTCATCCGGACAAGCTCTGTGATGCCGTCAGCGACGCGATTCTGGATGCCTGTCTTGAGCAGGATCCGTACAGCCGCGTAGCCTGCGAGACCGCAGCCTGCACGGGTTTTGTACTTGTTACCGGTGAGATCACGACAAAGGCTGTTGTTGATTATCAGGCAATCGTGCGCAAGACGGTCAATGAGATCGGCTATGATAACGCGGGATGCCAGTTCAACGGCAATACCTGCGCTGTTTTCGTAGCGCTGGACCGTCAGTCCGAGGATATCGCCCTCGGCGTTGACAAGTCACTTGAGGCCAAGGAAGGCGGCAGAGATGAGGATCTGAACACAGGTGCCGGAGATCAGGGTATGATGTTCGGATATGCCTGCAATGAGACACCGGAGCTGATGCCGTATCCCATCGAGCTTGCGCACAAGCTGTCCAGAAAGCTGACCGAGGTCCGCAAGAACGGAACGCTTCCGTATCTGCGTCCGGACGGAAAGACACAGGTTTCCGTTGAGTATGATGAGAACAATAAGCCGATCCGTCTGGAGGCGGTTGTTCTTTCCACGCAGCATTCCGAGGAGGTATCTCAGGAACAGATCCACAGGGATATCCGGAAGTATGTCCTTGATGAAGTGCTTGACCCGTCCATGATCGATGAGAACACGAAGATCTACATCAATCCGACCGGCCGTTTCGTTATCGGCGGTCCTCACGGTGATGCGGGACTGACCGGAAGAAAAATCATCGTTGACACCTACGGCGGTTATGCCCGTCACGGCGGCGGTGCTTTCTCCGGAAAGGATCCGACGAAGGTTGACCGTTCCGCAGCTTATGCGGCACGTTATGTAGCAAAGAATCTTGTCGCTGCCGGCCTTGCGGACCGCTGCGAGATTCAGCTCTCCTATGCGATCGGCGTTGCTGATCCGACGTCCATCAATGTCGATACCTTCGGCACCGGCAGACTTTCTGATGAGGCGCTGGTAAAGATCGTCCGCGAGAATTTTGATCTTCGTCCGGCGGGCATCATCAGGATGCTGGATCTCCGCCGTCCGATCTACAGACAGACCGCGGCTTACGGTCATTTCGGCCGCACCGATGTCGATCTGCCGTGGGAGCACACGGATAAGGCAGAAGCGCTGAAGAAGTATCTGAAGTAACTTCAAAGGCTGATACGGGCTGTGAAGAACGTGAAAACGCTTCTTCACAGCTTTTTTATGTTATGATAGGCAGAAGACGGCAGGAACAGGAGACAGCGATGATTTTTTATATGATGGGCAAAAGCGCCTGCGGAAAAGATCATATCTACCGGGCGGTGGCAGAAGAACCCGGCATTCAGGGAAGGCTTGAGCCGCTGGTGATCTGCACGACGCGGCCGATGCGGCTGGGCGAGGTCAACGGCCGGGAATATTTTTTTACCGATGAAAAGACGCTGGATGATCTGCGTCGCCGGGGAAAAATCATCGAGGAGCGCTGCTATCAGACGGTGAACGGTCCCTGGTACTATTTCACGGCGGATGACGGCAGGATCGATCCGGTAAACCGGCATTATTTCGGCATCGGAACGCTCGTCTCCTATAAGAAACTGCGGGATTATTTCGGAAAGCCATATCTTGTTCCGCTGCTGATCGAGGCTGATGATGGCATCCGGCTGGAAAGAGCACTGAAGCGGGAGAAAAAGCAGCAGGTGCCGCAGTATCAGGAGATGTGCCGCAGGTTCCTGGCGGACAGCGAGGATTTTTCCGAGGAGAAAATCAGAGAGGCCGGAATTGAGCGGCGGTTTGAAAACAACGGGGAGCTGAAAGACTGCGTCAGCGAGGTTGCGGCATTTATCAGAAATATGTTAAAATAATTTATTCATCCATTACTTTGTATATGCCATCATTTTTCAGCAATTCTGCGGAACGGCTATGACAGGGAGGCGGATCATACATGCGTGAGCCTGATGAGATCAGGGGATTTTCTGGTATCGTGGGACACCGGGATGTGGTTTCCCATATTCAGAATGCAATTAAAACAGGCAAGGTATCGCATGCCTATATCCTGAGCGGTGAGAAGGGCTCCGGAAAAAGGCTGATCGCGACGCTTTTTGCGATGACGCTGCAGTGCGAGGAGCATGGAACGGATCCCTGCGGGCAGTGCACTTCCTGCCGGAAGGCGCTGTCGGGCAACCATCCGGATATCATCTATGTGACGCACGAGAAGCCGAATTCCATCGGCGTTGACGAGATCCGGGAACAGCTGGTGGACGATGCAGCGATACGGCCCTATGAGAGCCCGTACAAGATCTACATCGTCGAGGAGGCCTCGAAGATGACGCCGCAGGCGCAGAATGCGCTGCTGAAGACGATCGAGGAGCCGCCGGAATACGTGATCATTATTCTGCTGGCGGAAAATACGGAATCCCTGCTGCCGACGGTCAATTCGCGCTGTGTGAACCTGAGTCTCAAGCCCGTGTCGGATGCGGAGATGAAGGAATACCTGATGAAGCAGCTGCACATGCCGGATTACCAGGCGGAGATCGAGGCAGCATTTGCGCAGGGCAATATCGGAAGAGCCAAGAGGATTGCCGAATCTTCTGATTTCATGGAGACGGTGAATAATGCCATCCGGCTGATGAAGCGCTCCCGGGATCTCGAGGTGTCGGATATGATTGACGCGGTCCGGAATCTGACAAAGGACAGGCAGGAGACCTACGACTATCTGGAGATTTTTGACATGTGGTTCCGGGACGTTCTGCTGTTCAAGGCAACAAAGGATGTGGACGGCCTCCTTTTCCGCGAGGAGATCAATGCCATAAGGGAGCGCGCCAGAATCAGTTCCTATGAGGGAATTGAAAAAATCCAGGAGGCGATCCGCACCGCCGGCGAGCGGCTGAGAGCCAACGTCAATTTTGATCTGACGCTGGAGCTGATGTTTTTGACGATCAAGGAGAATTAAGCAGTTCATGACGAAGATTATCGGAATCCGGTTCAGAAATGCCGGAAAAGTATATTATTTTGATCCGAAGGATCTGGAACTGAGGCACGGGGACACGGTGATCGTGGAGACAGCCTCGGGACCGGAATGCGGGAAGGTCGTTCTCTCGGTGCGCGAGGTGCCTGACGAGAAGGTGATCAAGCCGCTGAGACCGGTGCTCCGCAGAGCGGATGAGCAGGATCTGGAGAAAGAGCAGGAGATCCGGGAAAAGGAAAAAGAGGCGTACCGGATCTGCCGCGGGAAAATCCGCGCGCACGGCCTTGATATGAAGCTGGTCAAGGCCGAGTATGCGTTCGACGGAAAGAAAATCACCTTTTATTTTACGGCGGACGGCCGGGTGGATTTCCGTGAGCTTGTCCGCGATCTGGCGTCGGTTTTCAGGACAAGGATCGAGCTTCGGCAGATCGGTGTGCGCGATGAGACCAGGCTTCTCGGCGGCATCGGGATCTGCGGGCGGCAGCTCTGCTGTGCGTCCTATCTCACGGATTTTGTTCCGGTTTCCATCAAGATGGCGAAGGAACAGAATCTTTCCCTGAACCCCGGCAAAATCTCCGGCGTCTGCGGCAGACTGATGTGCTGCCTGAAGAACGAAGAGGAAACCTATGAATATCTGAACAAAAATCTTCCCGGCGTGGGCGATGTGGTTGAGACCCCGGATCAGCGGTCCGGCACGGTTTCTTCCGTCAATGTGCTCCGCCAGAGTGTGCATGTGCTGATTGAAGAGGGAGACGAGAAGGATATGGAAGAGTATCCGGCCTCCGAACTGACGCTGATCGCGAAGAGGAAGAAGGGCGGCAGGCTTCAGCCGGCGAGAAAGCCGGCAGCGGCTTCGGACAGGAAACCGGAGGACGGCGAGGAGCGGAAAGAAGAACGGAAACAGGATACGCCCCCGGAAGAGAAGCCGAACGGGCAGGACCGGAAGCGTGTACCTTCCGACGACAGTGAGGAGCGCGCGCAGGGAGCTTCTGAACCGGAAAAGGAAGAAGGAAAAGCAGGCGGCCGCTCCGGAAGAAGCCGCAGAAGCCGCCGCAGGCGGCAGAATCCGCAGGGTGCGGAGACAGCAGCAGGAAAGAATGAGAATGCGAAGAATCCGGGGAACAGCGGCGCAGCGCGGGGCGATGCAGCACCGCAGGGCGGCAGAGCGCCGCAGAATGACGGAGCATCGCAGCATGACGGAACCGCACAGAGCGGCGGGACGCCGCGGAACAGCGGAGAGGCAGCCGGAGATCCGGAGGCCGGAGCACCGAAGAGAAGACACAGAAGTCACAGAAGAAGGCACAGGTCAAATGCCGCGAATAACGGCGGAAGCGACAGCCGGAATGACGGAGGCAGCGCGAATGCCGGAGATAACGGAAGCGGCGGAGGCTCAGGATCACCTGAAGCTTAAGGAAGACGAGCAGCTGGATGATCTGCAGAACGGATTTTTTATCATCCAGGGCAGAAAAAACTTCCGGTACGGGATGGATGCGGTGCTCCTTGCTGATTTTGCCAGAGCCGGCACGGACGAGAAGGTTCTGGACCTGGGTACGGGCACAGGTATTGTGCCGGTTCTTCTTGCCGCGCGCGGGAAGGGCGCTCACATCACCGGCCTGGAGATTCAGGAGCGTTCTGCCGATATGGCGGAAAGAAGTGTCGCGTATAACCATCTTGAGGAAAAAATCAACATTGTCAGAGGTGACATGAGGGAAGCCGCGTCGATCTTCGGCGCAGCTTCTTTTGATGTCGTGACGTGCAATCCGCCCTATATGATCGGAGGGCACGGCCTGACCAACCCGGATCCCGCGCTGGCGGCGGCCCGCCATGAGATCTGCGGGACGTTCCGGGATTTTGCAGCTGTCACGGAGAAGCTTCTGGTGCCGCACGGGCGGTTTTATCTGATTCACCGGCCGTTCCGGCTGGCGGAGATTATGGATACGCTGCGGGAGTTTCACCTGGAACCCAAGAGGATGCGTCTGGTATATCCTTTTATCGACCGGGAGCCGAATCTGGTGCTGCTGGAGGCGTGCCGCGGCGGAAATGCGCGGCTGACGGTGGAAAAGCCGCTGATCGTGTACCGGGAGGCGGGGATTTTTACCGATGAAATCCGTGCCATTTACGGGGACGGAAGATGAACGGCATGCAACGGAATCAGGCACGGCGGAAAAGAAACCCGGACGGCAGAACCGGATGAAGCGGGAAGCGGAATCCGGTGCAGCGGATGACGGGACAGCGCAAAGAGATAAGAGAGGAACGATATGGCGGGAAAACTGGTGCTCTGTGCGACACCGATCGGCAATCTGGAGGATATGCCGGAGAGAACGGTGAGGGCGCTGAAGGAAGCGGATCTGATCGCCGCGGAGGATACGAGGAACAGCATACGTCTGCTCAGTCATTTTGATATTCATACGCCGATGACGGCTTATCACGAGAACAACCGCTATGACAAGGGCAGAGAACTGCTGGAGCGCATGAAAGAAGGCGCTGTGGTGGCACTGATCACGGATGCGGGCACGCCGGGCATATCCGATCCCGGCGAGGCGCTGGTGGCCATGTGCTGCGAAGCCGGGATTGACGTAACCGCCGTTCCGGGGCCCGCGGCATGCATCACGGCACTCATCATTTCCGGGCTGCCGACGAGGAGATTCGTGTTCGAGGCTTTTCTGCCGACGGATAAAAAGGAGCGGCGCGGCATTCTGGACAGTCTGAAGACCGAGACCAGGACCATGATCATCTACGAGGCGCCGCACAGACTCAGGAAAACGCTGCCGGAGCTCCGCGATGTCTTCGGCGGGAGCCGGAGGATCGCCCTCTGCCGGGAACTGACAAAAATCCACGAGGAGGTGCAGCGGACGACGCTGGACGGCGCCTGCCGGATCTATGAGGAGCGAGAGCCGCGCGGCGAGTATGTGCTGGTCATTGAGGGCAGAAATCCGGAAGAAGCCGAAGCCGAGAAAAAACAGGCCTGGGAGGCCCTCTCTGTGGAGGAGCATCTGCAGCGGTACCTTGATCAGGGACTGGACCGTAAGGAGGCCATGAAGGCGGTCGCCCGTGACCGCGGCGTAGGCAAGAGAGAGATCTACCGCTATCTCGTGGATCACGGGGCATAACGCCGGAAAATGACGGGTCATGGGGCAGGATTGCAATCATGACGGCACCGCGATATAATGGTGAAATCACAGTGGGTTTTTATACGCAGGCATCGGTATGATCCGGAAGGGATTTCCGGCGTCGGTTGACCGTATGGAGAAAAGGGCGAACCCACAATAAAAGAGAAAGGACAACTCTTATGAATATTACAATCAGCGGTAAAAACGTAGAGGTAACGGATGCTCTGAGAAACACGATCAATGAGAAGCTTGGAAAGCTGGAACGTTATTTCACACCGGACACCAATGTGATCGTCACACTGAGTGTGGAGAAGGAAAGACAGAAGATTGAGGTTACGATTCCCGTGAAGGGAAGAATCATCCGTTCCGAGCAGGTCAGCAACGACATGTACATCTCCATTGACCTCGTGGAGGAAGTCATTGAGCGTCAGCTCCGCAAGTACAAGAACAAAATTATCGATAAGAAACAGAACGCGGCCAATTTCCAGAAGGCCTATATCGAGAATGACTATATGGAGAATGAGGACATCAAGATTGTCCGCACCAAGAAATTCCCTGTAAAGCCGATGTATCCGGAAGATGCCTGCGTTCAGATGGAACTGCTCGGACATAATTTCTTTGTGTTCATGAATGCGGATACCGATCAGGTCAACGTTGTTTACAAGAGAAAGGGCGGCACATACGGCCTGATTGAGCCCGAAGTCTGATCCGGCTGTCAACGGATGACATCAGTCCGCCCGGAAGTATAGGAGTTTACTGTATATGAAATTATCTGATAAAATTTTCGGCACGCACAGCGAGCGCGAGATCAAGCGCATCATGCCTGTCGTGAAAAAGATCGAGGCACTTCAGCCGACCATGCAGGCGATGTCCGATGATGAACTGAAGGCCCAGACCCCGAAATTTAAGGAGAGGCTGGCAAACGGCGAGACACTGGATGACATTCTCCCGGAGGCTTTTGCAACGGTCCGAGAGGCGGCGAAGAGAGTGATCGGTCTGGAGCCCTACGAGGTCCAGATCATCGGCGGCATTATTCTTCATCAGGGCCGTATCGCAGAGATGAAGACCGGTGAAGGAAAAACCCTGGTATCGACCATGCCGGCTTATCTGAATGCACTGACCGGACGCGGTGTTCACATCATCACAGTCAATGATTATCTGGCACAGCGTGACGCGGGATGGATGGGCAAGGTCCATGAATTCCTCGGCCTCACGGTCGGATGCGTACTGAACAGCATGAAGAATGATGAGCGCAGAAAGCAGTATAACTGCGACATCACTTATGTAACGAACAACGAGGACGGTTTCGACTATCTCCGTGACAACATGGTCATCTATAAGGACCGTATGGTACAGAGAGGACTGGTCTATGCCATCATCGATGAGGTCGATTCCGTCCTGATTGATGAGGCGAGAACACCGCTGATCATTTCCGGACAGAGCGGAAAGTCCACCAAACTGTACGAGACCTGCGATATTCTGGCTACTCAGCTTCAGCAGGGCGAGGCGTCGGGTGAAGTGACGAAGATGACCGCGCTGATGGGCGAGGAAATTACCGAGACCGGCGATTTTATCGTCAATGAAAAGGATAAACTGGTTACGCTGACGGATCAGGGCGTGAAGAAGGTAGAGCAGTTCTTCCATATTGAGAACCTGTCCGATCCGGAGAACCTGGAGATCCAGCATCATGTAAACATGGCGCTGCGCGCACATTATCTGATGCACAGGGACCAGGACTACATTGTCAAGGATGATCAGGTCTTCATCGTCGATGAATTTACCGGCCGTGTCCTGCCGGGACGCCGTTATTCGGACGGCCTCCATCAGGCGATCGAGGCAAAGGAGCACGTCAAGGTGAAACGGGAGTCGAAGACCCTCGCTACCATCACCTTCCAGAACTTCTTCAACAAATACGAGAAGAAGGCTGGCATGACCGGTACCGCACTGACAGAGGAACAGGAGTTCCGTGAGATCTACGGCATGGATGTCGTGGAGATTCCCACAAACAGACCGATTGCCCGTATTGATCATGAAGATGCCGTGTACATGACGAAGAAGGAAAAGTACAAGGCGGTTATCGATGAGGTGGTGGCATCTCATGAGAAGGGCCAGCCGGTGCTTGTCGGTACGGTAAATATTGATACCTCGGAACTTCTTTCGAAGATGCTGAACCGCAGGGGCATCCAGCATCAGGTACTGAATGCGAAATACCATGAGCTCGAGGCGGAGATCATCTCGCACGCGGGTGAAGCCGGATCCGTCACGATCGCGACGAACATGGCCGGCCGTGGTACCGATATTAAGCTGGATGATGCGGCGAGAGCCGCCGGCGGCCTGAAGGTCATCGGTACGGAGCGCCATGAATCCAGACGTATCGACAATCAGCTCCGCGGCCGTTCCGGCCGTCAGGGAGATCCCGGTGAGAGCCGTTTCTACATTTCACTGGAAGATGACCTGATGCGTCTGTTCGGTTCTGAGAAGCTGATGAATGTGTTCCGTTCTCTCGGCGTGGCAGAGGGCGAGGAAATTCATCACAAGATGCTTTCCTCCGCCATCCAGAAGGCGCAGGAGAGAATCGAGAGCAACAACTACGGCATCCGTAAGAACCTGCTCGAGTATGACCTGGTCAACAACGAGCAGCGTGAGATCATATACAGAGAGCGCCGCCAGGTGCTTGACGGAGATTCGATGAGAGACTCCATCATGAAGATGATCTCCGATACCGTAGACGCTACCGTTGACCGCGCCATCGGCGAGAATGCGGAGAGCGAGGACTGGGATCTGGATGAGCTGAACCGTCTGCTGCTTCCGACCATTCCGCTGGATCCGGTGACGCAGGACGATGTCAGCGGCATGTCCAGGGAACAGCTGAAGCAGAATATCAAGGAAAAAGCGGTGGCTCTTTACGAGGACAAGGAATCTCAGTTTGAGACACCTGAACAGATCCGTGAGCTTGAGCGCGTCATCCTGCTCCGTGTCATCGATGAACACTGGATGAATCATATCGATGATATGGAACAGCTCCGTCAGGGCATCGGTCTGGTCGGCTACGGCCAGAGAGACCCGAAGGTTGAGTACAAGATGCTGGCCTATGACATGTTCAATGAAATGACGGAGAGCATTCAGCAGGATACAATCCGTCTTCTGTATCACGTGCGTGTGGAGCAGAAGGTTGAGCGTGAGGAAGTGGCGCAGGTGACGGGTACCAACCGCGACGATACCTCAAAGAAGAAACCGGTTGCCCGCAAAGCGAAAAAAATCTATCCGAACGATCCGTGCCCGTGCGGCAGCGGCCTGAAATACAAGCAGTGCCACGGACGCAAGGGAGCGCCGCCGCTTCCGGACAGCGTCGTCTGACGCCCGGACGGAACAGCAGATCCGGACAGAGAAACTCCGGTGCCGTACCGGTCCGGCGCCGGAATGAAAGACAGGAAACTGTCAGACCGGAATAAAATTTTCACGAAAGTGAGCGCCTGACGGCGCGAAAGGTGGTGAAGCTGATGGTTGTTGAACTGGAAAACATGAAACAGGAATTAAAGAACTATGAGCAGCCGTTAGTGGAAGTGAGGGATTCACTTTGACCTCGCTGCAAAGGAACAGCGGATCGAAGAATTAGAGCGCAGAATGGAAGAACCGGATTTCTGGAACAATCCGGATGAAGCGCAGAAGGAAACAAAAGAACTGGGCGATCTGAAAAATGACCGCGACAGCTATAAAAAACTGGTCTCAGCCAGAGAAGATATCGAGACACTGATTGAGATGGGCGAGGAAGAGAACGATGCTTCCGTTGTTCCCGAGGTTCGCGAGATGCTCGATCAGTTCATTGACGATCTGGATGACATGAGGATCAAAACGCTGCTGTCAGAGGAATATGATGACCGCAATGCGATCGTCAAACTGAATTCCGGCGCCGGCGGCACCGAAGCCATGGACTGGTGCAGCATGCTCTACCGCATGTATACGAGATGGGCGGAGCGAAAAGGGTTCCGGATCGAGGTGCTCGATTACCAGGAAGGCGATGAGGCGGGCATCAAGTCCGTTATGTTCCAGGTTAACGGGGAGAATGCCTACGGACTGCTGAAGTCTGAGGCGGGCGTTCACCGTCTTGTACGGATTTCTCCGTTTAATGCTCAGGCCAAGCGGCAGACGTCATTTGTTTCGGCGGATGTCATGCCGGAGCTGGATAATGATATCAACATTGAGGTGCCGGACAAGGATATCCGGGTGGATACCTATCGTTCGAGCGGAGCCGGCGGACAGCATATCAACAAGACGTCTTCCGCCATCCGCATCACCCACCTTCCGACCGGTATTGTGGTTACCTGTCAGAATGAGCGTTCTCAGCATATGAACAAGGACAAGGCCATGCAGGTCCTGAAAGCCAAGCTGTATATGCTGGAACAGCAGAAGCAGGAAGAGGAGGCAGCGGATATCCGCGGAGAAGTGACGGATATTGCCTGGGGTCACCAGATCCGTTCTTATGTACTCCAGCCCTATACCATGGTGAAGGATCTCAGGACCGGAGAGGAACGCGCGCAGGCTGACGCGGTACTTGACGGAGATATAGACCGCTTTATTTTTGCGTACCTGAAATGGAAGGCACTGCAGAAAAAAGAGCGGGCAAAACAGTCCGGGTGAACGGACTGACAGGGGTTAGATTTTGTAGGGCCATATACTACAGGTAGTGCCACATATTGTATAAGCTACGGATTGCTCCGTGCTTCGCACTCCCGCAATCCTACAGGTATTCGCACTTTCGTTCCGCTTACGCGTCACTTCGTGCTCATACCTGTTAAACCGCATACAGCCTCTTACACACGCTTCGCGTGTGACGAGTCTGTCTGCGATTCGAAGAGCTTATACAATAACTTCAGATGAGAGTGAGGATAAGCAGATGGTCAACGCAGCCGTTCTGGGTTATGGAACTGTCGGTTCCGGCGTTGTGGAAGTGCTCCGGACTAACCGGGACATCATCCGCAGAAACGTCGGAGATGAAGTAAGAGTTAAATATGTACTGGATCTGAGGGATTTTCCCGGAGATCCTGTGGAGGACGTGCTGGTCCATGATTTTGATGTGATCATAAACGATCCGGAAGTGGATATTGTGGTCGAGACCATGGGCGGCCTGAAGCCGGCTTTCGAGTTTACGAAGAAGGCACTGAAGGCAGGGAAGAGCGTCTGCACCTCCAACAAGGAGCTGGTTGCCGCACATGGCACGGAGCTTCTTCAGACGGCGAAGGCAAATCAGGTCAGCTACCTGTTTGAGGCAAGCTGCGGCGGAGGCATCCCGATTATCCGTCCGCTCATCTCGTCACTGACGGCGGATGAGATTGACGGGGTATCGGGCATCCTGAACGGTACGACCAATTATATTCTTACGAAGATGGATACAGACGGCTCCGAATTTTCAGACGCGCTGGCGGAGGCACAGAAGAACGGATTTGCGGAGAGAAATCCATCCGCGGATATCGAGGGCGGCGATGCATGCCGCAAGATTGCGATCCTGTCTTCCATTGCCTATGGCAGGCATATCAGCTGGGACAAAATCTACACCGAGGGCATTTCCGGCATCTCGGCAGCGGACTTCAAGTATGCGCAGGAGATCGGGGCAAAAATCCGTCTGGTTGCAACGAGTGTGAAGAAACCGGAGGGATATTACGCGATGGTTGCTCCGGGCATGGTTAATGAGAGCGATCCGCTGTACGGCGTGAACGGCGTGTTCAACGCGGTTAAGGTTCACGGCAACATGCTCGGCGACGCGATGTTCTACGGCAGCGGTGCGGGAAAGCTTCCGACGGCCAGTGCCGTGGCGGGTGATGTCGTTGATGAGGCAAGGCATCTTCATGAGACCATTACCACGTACTGGAGCGATGAAGAGCTGCCGCTGCAGCCGGTCGGCAATATGGAGAACCGGTTCTTCGTCCGCGTTCAGGGATCGGCTTCCGACAGAGCGGAGGAGATCCGGAAGATTTTCGGAAACGCGGAAACCATCAGCCTTCCTTCCCTTCCCGGAGAATTCGCTTTCATCACGGACAGAATGAAGGAATCTGAATTTGCGGACCGTTCCGGAAAGCTCGGAGGAATGATCAGCAGAATTCGTGTATTATTCGCATAAAAGACAGGCAAGAGTATCGGTACGGAAGATGCTCTTGCTTTCTGTATATAAGAGTTTATGCGACTGGAAGAAACAGACGGACAAGGAGTGAGCACAGATGCAGAAGCACACGGGTGAGAAATATTATATGACGACGGCAATCGCCTACGCGTCAGGCAAGCCGCATATCGGAAATACTTATGAGATTGTACTGGCGGATTCCATCGCGCGGTTCAGGAGAATGCAGGGATATCATGTATTTTTCCAGACCGGAACCGATGAGCACGGCATCAAGATCGAGCAGAAGGCGAAGGACGCCGGCATGACGCCGAAGCAGTATGTGGATCAGGTGTCGGGAGAGATCCGCAGAATCTGGGATCTGATGAATACGTCATATGACAAATTTATCAGAACGACGGACGAATATCATGAAAAACAGGTCCAGAAGATTTTTAAGAAGATGGTGGACAAGGGGGATATCTACCTCGGAGAGTACGAGGGATGGTACTGCACGCCCTGTGAGTCCTTCTGGACGGAAAGTCAGCTGAAGGACGGGAGATGCCCGGACTGCGGCAGACCTGTGCAGAAGGCGCATGAGCCGGCTTATTTCTTCCGTATGAGCAGGTATGCGCCGAAACTGATCGATTATATCAATTCCCATCCGGATTTCATTCAGCCGGTTTCCAGGAAGAATGAGATGATGAACAACTTCCTGCTTCCGGGTCTGCAGGATCTGTGTGTATCCAGAACCTCATTCAGCTGGGGCATTCCGGTGAAGGAAGATCCGAAGCATGTGGTTTATGTATGGCTGGATGCACTGACAAACTATATCACGGGCATCGGCTATGATGCCGACGGCAACAGCAGCGATCTGTTTAAGGAAAACTGGCCGGCAGACCTTCATCTGATCGGCAAGGATATCATCCGTTTCCATACGATCTACTGGCCGATCTTCCTGATGAGCCTGGATCTGCCGCTTCCGAAACAGGTATTCGGTCATCCGTGGCTGCTGCAGGCGGACGGCAAGATGAGCAAGTCAAAGGGCAACGTGATCTATGCGGATGATCTGGTTGATCTGTTCGGCGTGGATGCCGTGCGTTATTTCGTTCTTCACGAGATGCCGTTTGAAAATGACGGTGTCATCAGCTGGGATCTGATGGTGGAGCGCAATAATTCCGATCTCGCCAATACCCTGGGCAACCTGGTGAACCGGACCATTTCGATGAGCAATAAATATTTCGGCGGCGTCGTTGAGAACAGGAAGGCAGCCGGACCGGAGGATGATGACCTGAAGGCGGTTGTCACGGGTACGGCGGCGAAGGTGGAGAACTGCATGAAGACACTTCATGTAGCCGACGCGATCTCGCAGATTTTTGTACTTTTCAAACGCTGCAACAAATATATCGATGAGACGGCGCCGTGGGTGCTGGCGAAGAAGGAAGAGGATCATGACCGGCTGGCCACTGTTCTCTACAACCTGATCGAGAGCATCACCATCGGTGCAAGTCTTCTGGAGCCGTTTATGCCGGAGACGACAGAGAGGATCCTGAAGCAGCTGAATACGGAAAAGCGGGATTATGCGGGGACGGATCAGTTCGGCCTGTATCCTTCCGGCAATAAAGTGACGGATAAGCCTGAGATTCTTTTCGCAAGAAAGGATCTCGCGGAGATTATGGAAAAAGTGAACGCGGAAAAACAGGCGGAAGAGAAGGCGGCCGCCGCACCGGCCGGAGAGGCTTCGAAGACGGAAGGCGCGGCCGGTGAAGAAGGAAAAGACGCGCCGGCAGGTGACATTCATGTGGAAATGAAGGATGAGATTACCTACGATGATTTTGACAGATGTCAGTTCGTGGTAGGTGAGGTTCTTTCCTGTGAAGCTGTGCCGAAGTCGAAGAAGCTGCTGAAGTTCCGGATTAAGACGGGCGATACGACGCGCCAGATTCTTTCGGGTATCCGCAAATGGTACCCGGAGCCGGAAAAGCTTGTCGGGATGAAGGTCATGGCGCTGATCAACCTGGCACCGAGAAAGATGGCCGGTCTGGAATCTCAGGGCATGCTGCTTTCGGCAGAGGATGCTGACGGCAATGTATGTCTGATGAGTCCTTCGAAGGATATGCCGTCCGGATCGGAGATCTGCTGATGATTTTTGACACGCATGCGCATTATGAGGATGAGGCGTTTGACGAAGACCGGGAGGAAGTGCTCCGCTCCCTTCCGGCCGCAGGTGTGACGGATGTCGTGAATGTGGCATCCACGTGGGACAGTCTGGAGAAGACCCGGAAAGTTGTGGAAAGTCACGATCATATGTATGCCGCCTACGGCATTCATCCGGACAATGTGTATGAGCTTTCCGAAGAACGCATGGAGAAACTGAAGGCTTACTGCCGGACACAGCGGTGCGTGGCTGTCGGAGAGATCGGGCTCGATTATCATCACGGGAAGGAAACAAGAGACGGGCAGATTTTCTGGTTTCGGAAACAGCTTGAACTTGCGAGGGAACTGGATCTGCCGGTGATTATTCACAGCCGCGACGCAGCTGAGGACACGATGCGCATCCTCCGGGATGAAAAGACCGGAGAGACGGGAGGCGTGGTGCACTGTTATTCCTATTCCGTCGAGGATGCTCTGCAGTATGTGAAGGCGGGACTTTTTCTCGGCATTGGCGGTGTCGTGACATTTAAAAATGCACGGCGGCTGAAGGAGACGGTGGCAGCGGTGCCGCTGGAAAATCTGGTGCTCGAGACAGACTGCCCTTATCTCGCGCCGGAACCGCACCGGGGCACCAGGAATACTTCGGCCAATCTTCCGTATGTGGTCCGCGCGATCGCAGAGATCCGCCATATTTCTGAAGAAGAGACGGAGGACGCCATGTACCGCAATGCGGAGCGTCTGTACAGACTGACAGGGAGGTAAAAAAATGGCTTCATGGTACCAGGAGGCAAGATTTTATCACATTTACCCGATCGGGCTTCTGGGAGCGCCTGCCAGAAATGAGGGCGGCCCTGTGGAGCATCGTCTTCCGGTTCTGACGGAGCAGTGGCTTCCGCACATTCATGAGATGGGATTTAATGCGATCTATATCGGACCTCTCTTTGAATCGGCGGCACACGGCTATGACACGACAGATTACCGTCTGGTCGACAGGCGGCTCGGAGACAACGACGATTTCAGAGCTTTTGTCCGGAAGGCGCATGAGCTGGGCATTCATGTGATCGTCGACGGCGTCTTTAATCATACCGGAAGAAAATTTTTTGCTTTCCGGGATATTCAGAAAAACCGTGAAGCTTCCCGGTATACAGGCTGGTATAAGGGAATCAGTTTCGGCGGAGATACGCCGTATCATGACGGATTCTCGTATGAGACATGGCGCGGCAGCCAGGATCTGGTGAACCTGAATCTGCAGAATCCTGAGGTGGTGCAGTATCTTCTGGATTCCGTCGATTTCTGGATCGATGAATTTGATATTGACGGTATACGACTTGACTGCGCGGATGTGCTGGATTTTGGCTTCATGAGAACGCTGAGAAGCCATACGGACCGGAAAAAACAGGATTTCTGGCTGATGGGCGAGGTGATCCACGGGGAATACCGCCGGTGGATCGAAGAGGCTCACCTGAACAGCGTCACGAATTACGAACTCTGGAAGGGGCTGTATTCGGGACACAATTCAAACAATTATTTCGAGATCGCACATACCATCCGTCATCTGTTTGACCCGCAGTGGGGGTCGGCGAGAGGATGTACGCTTTATAATTTCGCCGATAACCATGACGTGGGAAGGATTGCCTCCATGGTGACCGACCGGCGCTGGCTGATCCCGATTTATACGTGCGTATTTACGCTTCCGGGCATTCCGTCCGTTTATTACGGTTCGGAGTTCGGCATCGAGGGACGGAAGGAGGACGGTGATCCTGCACTCCGGCCGGCCATCGATCTGAAGGAGATCACCGAAAAGAATCCGGATTCGCTTCTGACAGCGTGGATCGAGTATCTGAATGCGTTCCGTGAGGTGCACAGGGCATGTGCGCTGGGAAGTTACAGGGAGCTGGTGCTGACGAACCGTCAGTATGCGTTTGAGAGAAGTCTGGATGACGATGTCGTGATCGTTGTCATGAACAATGATGACAAGGATGTGTGGGTGAATGTTCCTGTTCCGCTCGGAACGCAGCTGTATTATGACGCGGTGGAAAAGGCAACGGTTACGCCGGAAAACGGTCATATCGCGGTAAAAATCCCCGCGTGCATGGCCAGGATTTTTACAAGAACGGCGAAGAAATAAGGCGAGAGGCAGAGGTTCCCTGTCCGGTCGAGGCAGGATGATTTCGGGGGAAATGATTATGGCAGATAAAAAGACAAGAAGAGCAAAGATGTCATCAGATCAGGCTGTTCCTGCTGCAGAGAAGACTGTCAAAGAGACGGGACATGCCGCTGCAGAGAAGGCTGCCGTGACTTCCGCGGAGCCGGAGAGAACGGCTGCGGAAGAAATTTCTTCAGGGAATAAAGCCGCGGAAACGCTGGGCAGAATGAAGGAAAGTGCCGCTGAAGCCGTGAAGAATGCGGCGGACAGTGCCAGAAATGCGGCTGCGGCAGCGGCCGGCAGTGCGGTCAGCGCGGCGAACTCCGTGAAAGAGGCCATGGCCGGAAAGCAGGCCGGTCAGCCGGCGAAGAAAGCTAAGAAAGCTTCCGGCAAAAAGCCGGCCGGAAAGACGGAAAAACAGCCCAAGGCTCCATCTAAGGTACCGGAGAGAAAAGATGTGCCTCCGGTGGAAGAGGTGAAGCAGGATCCGCATATTTTTACTGATCTGGACCAGTATCTGTTCGGTCAGGCGACGCACTATGACCTCTATAAGAAGATGGGCGCGCACACCGCGAAGAAGGACGGAAAGGACGGCACCTGGTTTACCGTCTGGGCGCCGGATGCCAGAGAAGTCAGTGTCATCGGAGAGTTCAACAACTGGGACGAGAGTGCCTGCCCGATGGAGAAACTTTCCGATCAGGGCGTCTGGGAGACCTTTGTCGAAGGCGCCTGCACGGGACAGCTGTACAAATATCTGATCATTTCCCCGAAGGGTGAAAAACTCTACAAGGCTGACCCTTATGCGAGCCAGTCGGAGAAGCGCCCGGGGACGGCATCGAGAATCGCAGATCTCTCATACCGCTGGGGCGATGCGGCCTGGCTGAAAGCCCGCCGCCGCTTCAAACCGAAGACATCCGCGCTTTCCATCTATGAGGTTCATCCGGGTTCATGGATGAAGCATCCCTACAGCGAGGAGAATCCGGAAGGATTTTATTCCTACCGCGAATTTGCCAGAAGAATCGTTGAGTATGTAAAGGATATGGGCTATACGCATGTGGAGCTGATGGGTATCGCCGAGCATCCGCTGGACGCCTCATGGGGCTATCAGGTCACCGGCTACTATGCCCCGACATCCCGCTACGGTTCTCCGCAGGATTTCAAGTATCTGGTGGATTATCTGCATAAAAACAAAATCGGCGTGATTCTGGACTGGGTTCCGGCCCATTTCCCGAAGGATGCGCAGGGACTTGCGAATTTTGACGGCGAGGCGGTCTATGAGCATGCAGACCCGAGACAGGGAGAGCATCCGGACTGGGGCACAAAAATCTTCAACTACGGACGGCCTGAAGTGAAGAATTTTCTTCTTGCCAATGCGCTTTACTGGATCGAGGAGTTCCACGTGGACGGACTTCGCGTAGACGCCGTGGCCTCCATGCTGTATCTGGATTACGGACGCAAGGACGGGGAGTGGATCCCCAACAAGTACGGCGGCAGGGAGAACCTTGATGCCATTGAATTCTTCAGACATCTGAATTCTCTCGTTCTGGGCAGAAATCCGGGAACGATGATGATCGCGGAGGAATCCACCGCGTGGCCGAAGGTTACCGGCAGCGTGGAAGACGGCGGACTGGGCTTTACCTACAAGTGGAACATGGGCTGGATGCATGACTTCCTGGAATACATGAAGCTTGACCCGTATTTCCGCAAGTTCAATCATAACAAAATGACATTCGCGATGACGTATGCCTTTTCGGAGAATTACATCCTGGTGCTGTCTCACGATGAGGTCGTTCATCTGAAGTGCTCGATGATCAACAAAATGCCGGGACTGGAGGATGACAAGTTCCAGAACCTGAAAGCCGGCTATACCTTTATGTTCGGTCATCCCGGCAAGAAGCTTCTGTTCATGGGACAGGATATCGGCCAGTACCGTGAGTGGAGCGAGGAGCGGGAAATCGACTGGTTCCTGCTCAGGGATAAGAAGAATGAGCATCTGCAGGCCTATGTGCGGGATCTTCTGATGATGTACAGGAAGTATCCTGCCCTTTATGCGAATGATGTGGATTATAATGGCTTTGAGTGGATCAACGCCGACGATGCCGACCGGTCGATCTTCAGCTTTATCCGCTGGTCGCCGACGGGCAGGAACAATCTGATCTTCGTGATCAACTTCACGCCGATTGAGCGGAAAGATTATGCGTGTGGTGTGCCGAAACTGACGACCTATACGCAGATTCTCGACAGCCGCGATGTCAAATACGGCGGATGGAGGAATAAGCCCGGAAAATTCACCGCCGTCGAAGGCGAGTGCGACACGCAGCCTTATCACATTGCGTATGAGCTTCCGGCGTACGGAGCGGCTGTTTTCAGGTTTGACTGAACTTCAGAAGCGGTCAGCAGACAACATACAGGCAGCCTGTTCATACGCTGACAGCATAAGAATATCAGAACAGTAACATGAGGGAAAACGCCCGCGGCAGAACTGCCGCGGGCGTTTTCTGTATAAGCTCTTCGAATCGCAGACAGACTCGTCACACGCGAAGCGTGTGTAAGAGGCTGTATGCGATTTCGAAGGCAACAGGTATGAGCACGAAGTGCTGTAGGATTGCGGGAGTGCGAAGCATGGAGCAATCCGTAGCTTATACAGTATGTGGCACGATTTATCGTATGGGGTTTACTTTCTCAGACTGGCTTCTCCGGTTTCAGGTGGTCCTGATCAGGCCGGCCAGAAGCGCAAGCACGGCGAGATGTGCCGGATAGAAAAGATAGAAGCCGATCTGTTCTGTCCGGGAGCCGGTTCCGCCGCGCCGGCCGCTGTACATGGCGACCGGTATCATGGAAAGAAAGGCCCCGGCATCACCGAACAGGTTCAGGTTCAGCGAGAGACATCCCCAGAAACAGGCATCGACGCGCTTTTTCATCATACCGCCGTCAAAGTAGTAAAAGCAGGCAAGGCACAGGATCCCCATGAATCCGTAATCCAGTCGAAGGAAATATGCTGCCGCGGCGAAACCGGCGATGGCCGAAAGCTGAAGAACCGCGGAACGGACAGCGGAAAAAGGCCGGGCGCTTACGGCCGTCAGCACCCGGAAAAGGATCAGGCCCAGGGCAAGGGTAAACATGGTGTTCTGATGCCCGGGAAAAGATGCGTGTCCGTACATCAGATTAAAGGGAATCTCGGAGATCAGGGCAAAAATCAGCACGCGGCCGACATATTTTTTCCAGCTGCGGGTATGGAAATATCCCTCGGTCAGCAGAAAGCAGAACAGAGGAAAAGCGATTCTTCCCAGAATGCCGCTCAGGATGAGTGACAGGACTCCCTTAAAGTGAAAAAATTTAACCGTGTGGTCGCACACCATCGAGAGGCAGGCGATCAGTTTCAGCGCATGTCCGCTCAGACGTCTGCTGCCGGTGTGTGCGGCGGCCGGAAAGCTCATATCAGCATGGTTCATGTCAGCATGTTTCATTTCTGTCTTATCTTCTTTCATTTCTTCATTTGTTTTCACTTCTGTGAACCCAAAACAAAATGGGCGCAATTGATGGTCTGTTTTTTGTAGAATACTTTGAATGGACAATAAAATCGTGAAAGTATATACTTGAATTACACTTCTGAAGAACAGGTGCCGGTCGGCTCCGTGTATTATCCACCAGACTTTACTTATTATTCCACCGCTTCCTGAAATGTACCTTAAACAGGAAAAGGAAGGACTTTACAGATGAATATTTTATAACATACCTGCGGATCCTGCCAGCATCCGGTCCGGGATCCGGAGGAGCCGGGAAGGAGCGTTCTGATGAGAACTGTTTTTGCGGTCTGCGATACGGAGCAGACCTATGCCTTTAACCTTATGGAATACCTGAACTCGCGTCTGCGTGTACCGTTTGAGATCCAGATGTTTACCGCCCCGGAAGCGCTGGTCTCTTTCGCCAGCGTGCGGCATGTCGATCTGCTCCTGGTTTCGGAGCGGGCCGCCACAGAAGAGGTAAGAAATCTGCCGGTCGGAAAACTGATGATTCTGTCCGAGGGAAGTGTGCCGGAATCTCTCGCCGCCTACCCGGCGGTCAGCAAATATCAGTCCGCCGACCAGGTGGTGCGTGAGGTCATGGATTTTTACAGTGCACAGCAGTCGGCGGCGGAGCCGGCAAGAATTCTCCGCCCCGACTGCAGAAAAATCGGCGTCATCAGCACATGGGAACCGGGTCTCAGGACCGCGTTTGCCATTGCGCTCGGAGAGATTCTCGCGGAAAGACGGAATGTTCTGTATGTTTCACTGGATCCCTGGGACGGGACGGCATCGCTGTTTGATGATCATCCGGACCGGACGATCAGCGACCTCCTTTATTATTACCGTCAGGGGAAAAACGGGCTGATCTACTGCGCGGAGTCGATGATCAGAACTGTTCGCGGCATGCATTATATCCCGCCCGCCGCGCATCCGGGTGACCTGCTGCTGATGAATGCGGAGCAGTGGAGCGGCCTGTTCAATGAACTCACAGAAACCGGTGCCTGCGATACGCTGATCCTCGATATGGGAAGCCGCATGACGGATCCCGAGGGTATTCTCTCCTTCTGCAGTGAAATTTATCTGCCGGTTTCCGCCGATCTGCTGGCCGAAAGATCTGTGGACACGTGGCTGCTCTGGGCGGAGGACAATCATGCCGAGTGGAGCGGCCGGGTGGAGACCGTGCCGCTGGACAGAAATACTGTGGAGGAAATCCGTGCGGTTTTCGATACCGGGGATGCGGGAAACACTTCAGACGTAAAGATGAGACTGGAGGCTCTGAACCGCGGTCTGCTCGGAAGAAAGATCCGTGAGGCAGAGGATAAACGACAGCAGGAAAAGAGGCGACAGGAAAAGCGGCGGCAGGCAGAGAGGCCGGAGTGCGACCCGGAAGGCCTGCTGAAGACAGGTGCCATATGAAAAAAGAAGAGCAGAAACGCGAGGAGGAGCTGCGTCAGGAGCTTCTGGACGGGCTGGACAGCATGGCAGAGACAACGGACGGCGAGATTCTGGACCTGATTGACGACATGGTCATGAGAGAAGGGAAGCAGCGTGGCCTGACGCTCTCATCCATGGAGCAGCTCAGGCGCGGGCTGTTCTGTTCCGTCCGGCGCCTCGACGTACTGCAGGATCTGCTGGATGATCCGGATATCACGGAAATTATGGTCAACGGCTATCAGAATATTTTTTATGAAAAGAACGGGAGGATCCGCCGGTGGAGCAGGAGCTTTCCTTCCCGGACGAGACTGGAAGATGTCATCCAGCAGATCGCCGGGTGGTGCAACAGAGTCGTCAACGAACAGCGTCCGATCGTGGATGCGCGGCTGCCGGATGGTTCAAGAGTTAACGTTGTGCTGAACCCGGTGTCCATCGACGGTCCGGCAGTGACGATCCGTCGCTTTCCGGAAGAGCCGATTACCATGGACAGGCTGGTGAAGTTCGGAAGTCTGACGAATGAAGCCGCGTCGTTTCTGAAGGAACTGGTGGAAGCCAGGTATTCGATTCTGGTCGGCGGAGGCACTTCCACCGGCAAGACCACCTTTCTGAATGCACTCTCTTCTTTTATCCCGTCGACGGAGCGGGTGGTCACCATCGAGGATAATGCGGAGCTTCAGATTCAGGGCGTGGATAATCTGGTGCGCCTTGAGGCAAGAAGCGCAAATCTGGAGGGCAGTCACGAGATTACGATCAGGGATCTGATCATCACGGCGCTGCGTATGAGGCCGGACCGTATTGTGATCGGCGAAGTGAGAGGCGCCGAGGCCGGGGATTTTCTGGTCAGCCTGAATACCGGACACGACGGAAGTCTGGGCACGGCTCATGCCAACAGTGTCCGGGACATGATCGGAAGGCTGGAAATGATGGTGCTGATGGGGGCTTCCGAACTGCCGGTCCCGGTCATACGCAGGCAGATTGCTTCAGGGGTGGAGATCATGATCCACCTGAGCAGAGATGCCGGCGGCCGCCGGCGTCTTCAGGAAATTGCGGAGATTACCGGAATGAAGGGAGATGAGGTGGAAATGGTGACATTATTCCGGCGGGGTCAGGATGAGGTGCTCCGGCAGGTCAGTCCGCTTGTTCACACGGAGAAGATGGAGAAGCTTCATGAGAGAAAGAAAAAAGAAGGCAGGTGGAAAAATCCGCTATGACGTCTGCCATCTCAGCGGCCGTGCGGCCGTGAAAACGGTGATGACAGGCGCAGGGCTCGGGATTTTTGCCGCGTGGATCTGCTATCACTCGATACTGGCGCTGCCTGTGGCAGCGGCCATCGCCTGGTGGTATGTCTCTTCAGGCAAAAAGCAGCAGATCATCCGGCAGAAAAATCTTCTGAATTATCATTTCCGCGATTTTCTGGCCTCGCTTCACACGGCCATGCTCGCCGGCTATTCACTGGAAAACAGTGTGAAAACCGCGGCCTCGGACCTGGAGAAACTGTACGGAAGTGAGGATATGCTGGTGCGGGAGCTGAAAAACATTGTCCGCGAGATGAATTACCAGATTCCCGTGGAGAAGCTTTTCAGCGATCTGGGCATGAGGAGCGGTGTGGAGGATATCCGCACCTTCAGCGAGGTGATTACGGTGGCGAAAAGGACAGGCGGAAACATGGGTCAGGTGCTGCAGAATACCTGGCAGACGCTCGGCGAGAAGATCGATACCCGCCGGGAAATTGACACCATGCTGACCTCAAGGCGCTATGAGCAGAAAATCATGAGTCTCATGCCGGCGGGCATCATCCTGTATCTGAGCGTCTCTTTTGACGGCTTTATGGATGTCCTGTATGGCAATGCGGCAGGGGCCGCGGTTATGACAGGGTGTCTGGCTGTATATCTTTCGGCGCTGTGGCTCGGCCGGAAAATGATGGATATCAGAGTGTAGATGTCGTTACAGCCGGAACCGGAGAGCCTGACGCCGGGCGGAATATTCTTATGGAAAAACCGGAGAGCCTGACGCCGGGCGGAATATTTTTATGGAAAAACCGGAGAGCCTGACGCCGGGCGGGACTTTTATGGGAAAGCCGGTGTGTGCCGCGAAGGGAGGTGAGGAAATATCATGAACAGGCTGCTGTCCATGATCCTGCTGCCGGCGCTGACGGCGGGTGTTCTGATCTGGCTGTACCGCCAGAAAAAAATCCGGAAGAAGATTTTTATCATCTGCCTTGCCGGAACGCTGGCCGGGGCCGGCATGATGGTCCGGGAACAGCTGGCAGGAGACAGCCGGGAGGTAAAAGAAGTGGCTTCCGGCGGCAGCGGGATGGCATCTGCCGAGCTGGAGGTGCGCACAGACAGCGGTGACAGGCACAGGGTAACGATTGCCATGCCGGAGAGAAAGTATACCGCTGAAGAAGCGGAGAAAATCCTCCGGCAGGAAGCCGGGGAACTCGACAGCATGATCCTCGGAAAAAACAGATCCCCTGACCATGTGGAGTGGAATCTTACCCTGCCTTCCGTTTTTGAGGATACAGGGACCGAGGTGTCCTGGTCGTCAGATCGTCCGGACCTTGTGAGCTGGGACGGCACGCTGTCTGCGGATATTACGGAAGGGACGGAGGTGACACTGTTTGCGGCACTCTCGCTTGAGGATGAAACGTATACGTACAGTAAGAAGCTGGTGCTCTACCCTTCCCGGGAAGATGAGGCGTGGAACAGAGCACTTCAGGACAGGACGGATGAACTGAATGAATACAGCGATGACAGAAGCAGGATTGTTCTTCCGGATTCTTTGGATGGACAGCACCTGACCTGGTATGAGAAAACAAAAAAATCCGGGGCGCTCCTGTGTCTTCTGATTCTTGCCGGGGCATTCGCCATGGTATTTGCCGAGAGGGAGAAAAAAGAGTTTGTTTCACAGAAGCAGAAGGAGGAGCTGACGAGGCTCTATCCGGAACTGGTGTGCAAGATCCTTCTGCTCACTTCAGCCGGTCTCAGCCTGAGGCAGTGCATGCGCAGGCTTTCCGGCGATCATCCCGAATTCGCCAGGTGCTGCAGGGAAATTGAGAACGGCACACCGGAGACAGAAGCTTATGCGCACATGGGCGAACGGATCGGGACGCCGGAATACCGCCGGCTGGCGCTGCTTCTGGCACAGAGTACCAGAAGGGGAGGAAGGCAGTTCGCCCTGCAGCTCGAAGAGGAGTCACAGACAGCCTTTGAAACGCGGAAAAGAAATGCCCGGAGTGCGGCGGAAAAGATGTCTGTGCGCATGGCGCTTCCGCTCATGCTGATGCTGAGTGTCGTTATGATTATCATTATGGTCCCGGCCATGATGTCATTCTGAGCATGGATTTATGCTGAGCCGGGATAAGTGTTAATGCGCCGCGGAAGAAGGTGCGGCGCGGAAAGGAGATCAATGAACAGACTGAACAGACTCATGATCAGAGCAGGAGCAAAACTCAGAGATAAAAGCGGCGTATCTACTGTGGAAATCATTTTAATACTAGTGGTGCTGATCGCTCTTGTCATTATTTTCCGTGATCAGCTGAAAAGTCTGGTGACATCGATTCTTGGAAAGATCACATCACAGGCCAACGGTGTTTAATCGGATTTAATGGTGCCGGAAAAACGGGATGCAGACCGGGCGGGAGGGATGATCCCGTGCTGACCGTAAATCCGGTTACCTGATCGGGAGGAGGGAATATGCTGTGAAACGGAGAGCAGAAGGCAGCATAACCGTATATCTCTGTCTGATCCTGCTGGTGATGCTCTCCCTGATTTTTGCCGGGATCTCCTCTGCCCGGTCTGCGGCGAGACGTGTCACCCTGGCAGCGGGAACGGAAGAAGGGCTTTTCAGCGCTTTTTCGCAGTATGACAGGACACTTTCTGACACCTGGGGACTGTATTTTCTTGATGCGTCCCTTGGTACGGACGAACCTCAGTACGGGAAGATTCTGAAGTCCATCAGGGAGGATGCGGATTATATCATTGATCCCCGGCGGGAGAATCCCGTCGGCAAAAATCTGCTGGGACTTGAAACCTGTCCGGAACAGTGTGCGCTCACAGGGTATGTGCTGGCTACGGACTGCGGCGGACAGCCATTTGCGAGGCAGGTGTGCCGGCAGATGACACAGCAGCTCGGTACAGCCGCGCTTGAAGCATTGAAAAAGAGACTTTCGGAGGAGTCCGTAAAGGCCGGAGAAGGAAAGGAAAGGCGGGGCAGAATCAACAGCGGTACGGCCGGAGAACTGTATGATGAAAGTCATCCGGAAGGCAACACCGTTGAACCTGATTCGGAAATTGAGGTCACCAACCCGGGTGAGTCCGTCACATCTGCTAAAAAAAGAGGCATTCTGGCGCTCACTGTTCCGTCATCAAAGCATGTTTCGGCCGGGAAAGCGGATATCCGGGACTTTGTCAGTCACAGGCAGCTGGAGAGCGGCATGGCCATGGTTCCGACTGGCTATTCAGGTGATGCGGAAAAAATCCTGCTTCTTGAATATCTGATGCAGAATTTCTCTTCGTTTACGGATGAAGAGGACGGTGACGGTCTGCGGTATCAGGTGGAGTATGCGATTGGCGGAAAAGATACGGATGAAGAAAACCTGCGGGCGGTTGTCCGAAAACTGCTGTGGTTCAGGGAAGGATTTAACATGATCCACATTATGAGCAGCCCGGGAAAGAGGGCACAGTGTGAGGCCACCGCAGATCTTGTGGCAGCGGCCATTCTGCTTCCGGCAGCGGCACCTGCCATCGCCTGGACCATCGAGCTTGCCTGGGCCTATGCCGAGAGCGTAATGGACGTGCAGGAACTCCTTGACGGAGGACGGATTGCGCTTTTTAAGGATGATGCATCCTGGCAGGTTTCATATTCCGGTCTGGGCTCCTTTCTCAGCGGAAGCGAACGCCACAGCAGCAGCAACGGACTGGATTATGAGGAATATCTGCGGCTGCTTCTGATAGCACAGTCCGCACAGGCGCTGACCCTGTCTCTGATGGATCTGACGGAGTACGTCATCCGTGAAGAGGAGAGAAGAGAGTCCTTCAGGCTGGATCACTGCGTGGAAGTGCTGCGTGTGCAGATGGCAGCCAGAGCCGGGACAACCGTGTATACCTGTGAGCGGAGTTACGGCTACGACATGGAATATTAAGACAGGCAGAATGAAGTTTTCCGGTGGCACAGGGGACTGCTTCTTACTCATGCGGGTCATGATGAACATGCGGTGCTTATTGTTCCGTAAATCTGAAAGAAAGGAAGGGCTGATCATTTGAGATTCAGAGAGCGAAAGTCAGGGGTGAGTTTCGACAGGAACTGTCATGGCGGAAAGAAAAAAGGAACAGTCCCCTGTGCGCCCGGCAGCCTGACCGTCGAAGCATCAGCCGCTGTGCCGCTGTTTTTTCTCTGTATGGTTACGCTGATCTGTCTGATGGATCTGTACGGAATGATCGCAGTACAGACAACAACGCTGATGACCAGGGCAGAGAGACTGGCGGCAGCGGCGGGCATGACCGGAGAATCGGCCGTTTCCGTTATTGATCTGAGAGATCCGGTGATTTACAGACCGCGGTGGTTTCCGGCAGGCGGAGCCACGGTAACAGCGGCCTGCCGCGGCAGAGTCCGTGTCTGGTGCGGCAGAGATCCGGATGAACCGGCAGGAGACGGGGAAGATCCCGGGGATGAGATGGTTTATGTCACGGAATATGGCAGTGTGTATCATACGGATGCCTGCTGTTCACATCTGAATCTGTCTGTTCAGTGTGTGTCTGCTGCGGAAGCATCCGGAAGAAGGAATGCGTCAGGACATAAATATCATCAGTGTGAGAAATGTGCGGCATATGCAAAACAGAACGGCATGGTTTATCTGACGGAATACGGTGACAGATATCACTGTTCTCCGGACTGCAGCGGGCTGACAAGAAACGTAAAGCTGGTGCCCCTCTCTGAAGCCGGCGGCATGCGGCAGTGCAGCAAATGCGCTGCGAAAGAAGCGAAGAAAAAGGCGGCCGGTTAGAAGCGGCAGGCGTTTTTTAACGGCGGGAGGAAACACAGGATGACGGGAGCAGAAATGGCAGAGGCCGGCGTTCCGCTGGTGATTATGGCAATCAGTGTTCCGACAGATCTGCTGCGGCGGGAGATTCTTCTGATACCGACGGTGGCGGGCGTGACTGCCGGCGTGATATTCAGAATATGGTCCGGCAGAGAAGCGGGTATGGGACAGACGGTGCTTCTGCTGCTGGTTTCGGCTGTACCCGGTGTATTCATGCTGGCGGCAGCTTTTCTGTCAGAACAGAAAATAGGAGCAGGTGACGGACTGATGATTCTCATGACGGGTATCTGGTGCGGTTTCATGGCTGCGCAGCTGGTGCTTGCGGTGTCCCTTCTGCTGTGTATGCTGATCGGACTGGCCATGAGGAAACGGGAGCTTCCGTTTGTGCCTTTTCTGGCTGCCGGGTATGCCGTCGTATGGCTTCTCGGCGTCTTCTGATCTTCTGATCAGCCGGCATGCGCGGAATCAGAGCAGCACGTCGGCAGCAGCAGAGGGACGCGGGCAGCATATCGGTATGAGAAAAGGTCCGTGGGATCCGGTAACGGCAGCCGGAACAGGCGCATCTGTGCAGGAACAGGTGCATCTGTGCAGGAACCGGTGCATCTGTGCAGGAGCCGGTAAGGAGAAGAGGAGGAAAAATGGCAGCTTATGGTGAGAACAGGATCCGGCGGTGGAAAAAGGGAGTGATGACAGTTGAGGCATCCGTGATTGTTCCCTGCATCGTCCTCGTGACGGCAGCGCTCATGATTCTGACGTTTTTTGTTCATAACCGGAACTGGTACCGCTCAGCAGCTCTTGAATCGGCAATGCTGGCCAATTCCCGCTTTACGGAATTCAGCAATGTAAATACCGTTTCACCGGATGCGGCAGTGAAGGCAGCAGAAGAACGGGCCGGGCAGCGGGCAGAAGAACAGACCATGCCCGGCACAAAACCGACATTTTCGGTAACCGGCAGCAGAAGCGGCACGACCGTCTCCTTTTCCGGCCAGGAATATGCCATGTACGGAAAGATTTTTGATCATCATCCGCTGGAAGAGACGGTCGACCGCGTCTGGCCAGTCGAGGGAATCAGGACGGCCCGTAATCTGCGCGCGGCAGTGTCAGGGCTGACAGACGGACAGATGGCAGGTAAGACCGAAGACAGCGCAGGAGACTGAGAAATCCAGTGCTTACGGTACGGATATGGAAAAGAAGAAGGGAGGGATATGCTTGGAGGTTACGTTCAGACAGGATATATATAACAGCTATATGATCCTTTCCGGTGGTGAGGTGGATCGCACCGCCTATCCGATTCATATGATCACGAGAAACGATATCCCGGGATTTCTGTGCTGTCACACGGAGGAAATGGACGGCCGGCTGTACTTTTACTACGACGTCACCTCCATGAGATCACTGAAAACGGTGCTGGAGACGAGACCCGTCAGCTCAGGGCTGCTGAGACTGCTTCTTCAGGCGATGCCCTCTGCCATGGAAATCCTGTCCGCCTATCTTCTGAAGCCGGACGGTATTCAGCTTTCTGCCGCCATGATCTATACGGACGAGGAACAGAAAAAACTCTGGTTCTGCTATTACCCGGATAGAATGTCACATTTTGCGGAGGCGCTTGTAAGTCTTGGAGAGGATATTCTTTCAGGGCTGGATCACGGGGACAGGGAAGCTGTTGCGCTCGGCTATGCCTTTTATCAGGAGTGCTGCGGACTTAAAGGAGAGGTGCCGGCAGATTTCTTCAGCCGTTTTCTGAAGAGCAGGGAGCCGTCCGTGGGGACGGAGGAGGAAGCGTGCCGGGAAGAAGAGGAAAAGCAGAAAAATCTGGCGTCCGTATTTTTTGATGAGGACGATGATGACAGTGACCGGCGTGAGGATAAGCAAAGACGAAGAAAAAAGAAAAAGGAAAGGAATGGGAAAAAAGACAGGAAGAAGAAAAGCGGATGGCGTGGATTTTTCCGGCGGCGCGCCACCGGCCTGATGCCGGAAGACCGGGAAAGAACGCCGGATATTTCAGAACGAATGCCGGAAGGCAGGGAACGGAAGTCTTATGAAACAGAACGAATGTCTTATGAAACAGAACAGACGTCTTATGAAGCAGATCGGATGTCTTATGAGGCAGATCGGATGTCCGGGACAACGGAAGTGACCGCAGAAGAGCAGGCTTCTGTGCCGTACAGATCTTCTTCTGTTTCAGCGGAATCAGAGGAGGAAGAGAAAACCGTATTACTGAGGAGGAAGAAAGAAGGGCGTGCACCGGTGAGAGCAAGGCTCATTGCGGTCGCGGATACGGCAGAAGTCGCCGGTGATGCCGAAGCCCCGGATTTTTCTGATGAAGCTGTGTTCTGTCTTACGGCGCCTGTCTATATTGTCGGCCGCAGCCGCAGGTCGGCGACGCTGATCCTGTCTTCTCCGGCTGTGAGCCGGGTTCATGCGGAACTGGTCTGGCAGGATCTGTCGAATCGCTCATACGATGGCAGGCCGGCGGGCTGCCGGCCGAAAAGCCGTTCAGATGAACAAAGCCGGGGCACAGGAGCACCGGAACCGGGTACTGAAGCACCGGCAGCCGGAGATCCTGTGTCAGGACCCGGTGCAGGCGCACCGACCGGAGATCATGTATCAGGCTTTGACACAGGCGCACCGACCGGAGATCATGTATCAGGCTTTGACACAGGCACACCGACCGGAAATCCTCTGCCAGGTTCCGGCGCGGGTGCACCGATGTGCGGCACGTATGTTCTGAAGGATCTGAATTCCAGAAATGCTACACTGGTAAACGGGAAGCACCTGAGTCCGAAAGAAGCGTACCGGCTGTGCAGCGGTGATCTGGTCACCTTTGCAGACCGTCTGTACAGGTATGAGGACGGGAGATCCCCGGTGTACTGATGTTTTGTCTCACATGTGCCGGCTGCGGGAATCGCACAGCGACGGAGCAGCCGGGCTTAATATAGTACGGTGGCATCTTGTATGATATCGATGTTTACTGTCTTGTGTATTCCCGGATCAGTTTCATAATCACATCGATACTGTCAGTGTGCTGTGAATGCTTCATGGCTGAAATGTACTGGTCTCTGTTTTCATACAGCTGGTTTACTTTATCCACCAGCGCTTTTTCCGTCAGGCCGGATTCTTCCAGTACCATGCTGAATCCCTGTTTTTCAAAAGAACGGGCATTCAGAATCTGGTCTCCGCGGCTGGCGTCAGAACCAAGCGGAATCAGAAGGTTTGGAATGGCCAGGGTGCTGATTTCGCAGATGGCATTGGCGCCGGCACGGCTGATCATCAGGGAGCACATGGCATAGAGATCCGGGAGCTCTTCTCTGATGTATTCATACTGGCGGTATCCTTCTGTATCCTTCAGGGATTCGTCCAGGTGACCTTTGCCGCACAGATGGACAACCTGATATTTTTTCAGAAGCTCCGGAAGTGCTGCCCGCACGCAGTTGTTGACGCGGACGGCGCCCTGACTGCCGCCCATGACCAGGATAACCGGCTTATTGCTGTCCAGACCGGTAAAAGCAAATCCTTTCGCGGCACTTCCCTTTTTCAGTTCATCTCTGATCGGGGTGCCGGTCACGACGCCGGTGCCTTCCGGGACGTGAGAGAGAGTTTCCGGGAAATTACAGCAGATTTTTCTGGCATATTTCAGACAGATTCTGTTGGCGAGGCCCGGTGTCATATCTGATTCATGAATGATGACAGGAACATGACATTTATTTGCCGCCAGAACCACAGGGACCGCGACAAAACCGCCCTTGGAGAAAAGAATATCAGGATCGATTTTTCTGATGATCTTTCGGGCTTCACCGATCCCCTTAAGAACACGGAAAGGATCGGACAGATTTTTCCAGTCAAAATATCGACGGAATTTACCTGTGGCTATTCCGTAGTACGGAATGTTTTCTGCTTCTATCAGGCTTTTTTCAATCCCGTTGTAGGAGCCGATATAATAAACTTCATAGCCTGCCTCGCGGAGTGCAGGAAGCAGTGCGATGTTCGGTGTAACATGTCCGGCAGTTCCGCCGCCGGTCAGAACAATTTTCTTCATGGGTTATTCCTCGTTTTCTGTTTTCAGAAGCATTCTGATCTGAGACCGGCCGGATGAGATTCCGAAAAAATTCCGAAAAGATCCCGGACCGGTTTCATGCATTTCTCATCATAGCACAACCGTCATGATTTCAGTACCTGTGTTCAATCCAGCATGCAATCCTGAAATGAAATTTTTAACGCCACAGTCTCTTTCTGCAGTTGCGTTTGGTCAGACAAAGAGTAACTGGTAAATAGTCGGTACCCTGGCAAAGAAAAGGTCGTTCCTTCTGGAACGGCCTCGTAAACAAACAATGATTAGGTATCACACTGGACTTTGCCCCATGAATGGTATCGATGAGATACCAGTTCTTCCGGTCAATCGTAAAACTGCGGATGCCCTGTTCTGCGATACGGTCAGCGGAGCCGAAGCCAGTGCTGCCGTTTATTCGATTGTGGAAACAGCGCATGCCAATGGTGAATTGGCTGTAAAATTACCGCAAAAGCCCCGGAAAAGGGATATAATCAAAAGGGGTGTAACAGACAGGTTCAGCATGAGGACACGGGAGGTATTGCCATGAGGCTGATGTTTATCGGTGCCGACCATGAAGTGACGGGAAGCTGTTATTATATGGAAGCGGCCGGGAAAAAGTTTCTGATCGACTGCGGTATGGAGCAGGGCAGGAACCTGTATGAAAACCGGGATCTTCCGGTTCCGGCATCTGAGATCGATTTTGTTCTTCTGACACATGCGCATATTGACCATTCGGGAAATCTGCCGCTGCTATATGCGAAGGGTTTCCGGGGGCCGGTCTATACGACTGAGGCCACGGCCGATCTGTGCGATATCATGCTCCGTGACAGCGCGCATATTCAGGAATTCGAGTCAGAATGGCGCAACCGCAAGGGGAAACGTCTGGGCAGAGCTGAATATGTACCGCCCTACACCATGAAGGATGCGATGGGGCTCATCGAACAGCTGCAGGGCATGCCTTATCAGAAGGTCATTGACATCGCGGAAGGTATCAGGGTACGATTTGTTGATGCCGGACATCTGCTCGGATCGGCGAGCATAGAACTGTGGCTGACAGAAAACGGCATCACGAAGAAAATCGTTTTTTCGGGAGATATCGGCAACCTGAATCAGCCGATTATAAAGGATCCGGATTATATTACAGAGGCAGATTACGTCGTCATGGAATCCACCTACGGGGACCGCAGCCACGGCGATGAGACACCGGATTATGTTGCAGAGCTGGCCAAAGTGATCCAGTCGACGTTCGACCGGGGAGGCAATGTGGTCATTCCTTCTTTTGCCGTCGGCAGAACGCAGGAAATGCTGTATTTTATCCGCCAGATCAAGGAAGAAAAACTTGTCATCAATCACGGGGATTTTCCGGTTTACGTAGACAGCCCGCTGGCAAATGAAGCCACGACCGTTTTCCAGAGACATCCCAATGACTGTTATGATGAAGAAGCGGGTGAGCTGATCCGGAAGGGTATAAATCCGATCGCTTTTACGAATCTTCATACCGCGGTGTCGGCCGATGATTCAAAGGCGATTAATTTTATCGATACGCCGAAGGTTATCATTTCCGCTAGCGGCATGTGTGATGCCGGACGTGTAAAGCATCACCTGAAACATAATCTCTGGAGACCGGAGTGCACGATTCTTTTCGTCGGTTATCAGGCGGTCGGAACACCTGGCCGTGCCCTGGTGGAAGGGGCGGACAGGCTGAAGCTTTTCGGTGAGGAAATTGCCGTCAGGGCGAGAATCTGTCAGCTTCCCGGGATCAGCGGCCATGCTGACGACAGGGGACTGATGAAATGGGCTTCGGCTTTTGCGAAAAAGCCATCAAAATTTTTTGTATGTCACGGCGAAGATACGGTGACGGACTTTTTTGCGGACAGGCTGAAGAAAGAGCTGGGCGTGGATGCTTATGCCCCGTACAGCGGCTGGGAGTTTGACCTGCTTGCGGACAGATTCCTTGCGAAGCCTGAGGGAATCAGGATTTCTGTTCCTTCTGTGGATGCTGTTACACGCCATAAGAAGAATTCAGTATTTGAGCGCCTTGTTGCAGCCGGACAGCGTCTGATGACCGTGATCCGTCACAATGAGGGCGGTGCGAATAAGGATCTGGCAAAGTTTACAGATCAGATCAATTCGCTCTGTGATAAATGGGATCGCTGACCGGCAGAATTTTCTTATCGTACCGCAAAGGAGTAAACAGAAAAAGGAGAATTTATGAGTCTGATCGGAATTATCGGAGCAATGGATGAGGAAGTGAAGGAGCTGAAGGAGGCTATGTCGGAGGTTACCGTCTACAGAAAGGCCGGAATTGAGTTTTTCCGCGGTACGCTGGACGGCAAGCCTGCCGTCATTGCACAGAGCGGCGTCGGAAAGGTAAATGCGGCTATGTGCACACAGATTCTCGCAGATGATTTTCATGTCGACTGCGTGCTGAATACCGGCATCGCCGGCAGTCTGCAGAACCGTATCGATATCGGGGATATCGTACTTTCCACGGATGCTGTTCAGCATGACATGGATGCCACCGTCTGGGGCTATAAGCCCGGTCAGGTACCCGGGATGGATACCTATATTTTTCCGGCGAGTCCTCAGCTGATCAGTACGGCGGAAAAAATCTGCGCCGAGGTGAATCCCGACATTCATACGTTCCGGGGAAGAGTTGTCAGCGGAGATCAGTTTATCTCAGATCATGAAAAGAAGGTCAGACTTGCCGAAGTATTTGGCGGCTGCTGCGCGGAGATGGAGGGCGTCGCGATTGCACAGACCGCTTATCGCAACGGGATTCCCTACCTGATCATCAGGGTGATCTCCGACAAGGCGGACGGCAGTGCCGTTGCGGATGACAATACCTTTACTGCGGACTGCGTGAAGCACTGTGTGCGTCTGATCCACGGCATGGTGAAGGCATTATAAAAAGCTAAGCTCTGGGATCCTCTTCGAGCACCTGGATTTCGAGGTAATCGAAGGGGATTTCTTCGTTTACGAAATTGTCCTGCGTGAAACGGGCCTTTTTTGTCTGTTTGAATTCACGTATATTGGAGGAAAGCCAGACGGGAACAGACAGATCAAAGGCTGCACAGATCTGTTCGAGCGCCCGGAGAATTTTGTGGGTCCTCGTATCAGCGGCGTCATCTGTGATGGTGATGTCCTTTACCAGATGATTTTCATTCCAGATTTTTCCCCAGATCCGCATGGCATTTCCTCTTGTTTTTCAGACCGGTTTCGGATTCGGGCCCTTTACAGACCCGAATCATGAGACGATCCGGTGCCGGGACGGGAACAGGCCCGGCTGCACGGTGTTGATATAAGACTGCTGGCTGACTTGAAAAGTTAAACGCCAGTGCAGCAGTAAATACAACCTATAAGACTGCTGATCAATAAACAGCTTGCATGACTGAGACGTATTACAGTAGAATGTATTTTGCCACATTATAAACGGAGTGTCAAAACGGACCGCAAAGTCAGCGTGCGGGTGCGGCACAGGACGGGGAGCCTGAAGGCGCGGTCAGAGTGATGAAGGAGGCGGCACATGAAGTTACAGAACGGAGGCATATACCTCATAAACGGAACGGATGTGATTGCTGATGACGGTGAGGCAAAGGTGAAACTGGCATCGGCGGGCGTGACCACGGACAGAGATACGGCGAAAAAAGAGACCATGGCCTACGGGATCCTGAAGGATCACAACGTGTCCGGCAATATGGAGAATCTGCAGATAAAGTTCGACAAAATGACATCTCACGATATCACTTATGTCGGCATCATTCAGACAGCCCGGGCGTCCGGACTGGAGAAATTCCCGATCCCGTATGTTCTCACCAACTGCCACAATTCTCTCTGTGCGGTCGGGGGAACGATCAATGAAGATGATCACATGTTCGGCCTGTCATGCGCAAAGAAATACGGCGGAATCTATGTACCGCCGCATCAGGCCGTGATTCATCAGTTTGCAAGAGAGATGCTTGCCGGTGTCGGCAGGATGATTCTCGGTTCGGATTCTCACACCCGTTACGGGGCGCTGGGAACGATGGCCATGGGAGAAGGCGGCCCCGAGCTGGTCAAGCAGCTGCTCGGCAAAACTTATGATATCGCCATGCCGGGTGTCATTGCCGTTTACATGACAGGCAAACCGGTGCCGGGCGTCGGACCGCAGGATGTGGCGCTTGCCATCATCGGTGCGGTGTTCGACTGCGGCTACGTGAAGAATAAAGTGATGGAATTCGTAGGCCCGGGCGTATCGAACCTGTCTGCTGACTTCAGAATCGGCATTGATGTCATGACGACAGAGACGACCTGCCTTTCTTCCATCTGGAGAACGGACGATCGGATCAGGGACTGGTATGAGATTCATGGCCGCAGCGAAGAATACCGTGATCTGAATCCGGGTGCCGTGGCATATTACGACGGCTGCATTTATGTGGAACTCGACAAAATCCGTCCGATGATCGCGATGCCGTTCCATCCGAGCAATGTGTATACCATTGAGGAAGTAAACGAAAATCTGGACGATGTGCTCAATGATGTGGAAAAAAGAGCGCAGGTATCCTTTAACGGCAAAGTGGATTATGATCTCCACAGCAAGGTGCACAACGGGAAACTGCTGGTAGACCAGGGTATCATCGCCGGATGTGCAGGCGGAGGCTTTGAAAATATCTGCGATGCCGCGGATATTCTCCGCGGGCAGTATATCGGCTGCAACGATTTTACACTGAGTGTATATCCGGCATCTGCGCCGATTTACAAAGAGCTTGCCGCCAACGGTGTTCTCGCGGATCTCATGGAAACCGGAGCCATTGTCAAGACCGCGTTCTGCGGACCGTGCTTCGGCGCAGGAGATACGCCGGCGAACGGTGATCTGTCGATCCGTCATTCAACAAGGAACTTCCCGAACAGGGAGGGATCCAAGGTGCAGGAAGGCCAGGTGGCCGGTGTGGCACTGATGGATGCCAGGTCGATCGCCGCCACCGCCGCAAATCAGGGCTATCTGACGCCGGCAACGGAATTTGCAGGCGAGTATCGTCATCCGGTTTACCATTTCGATGCAAAAATCTACGAGCACCGCGTATTTGACAGCCACGGCAAGGCAGATCCTTCCGTGGAACTCAGATTCGGACCGAATATCAAGGACTGGCCGTCGATGCCTGAGCTTCCGGAAAATCTGATACTGAAGGTCGTTTCCGAGATTCATGATCCGGTAACCACGACGGATGAGCTGATTCCATCGGGAGAAACTTCTTCCTATCGCTCCAATCCGCTGCGCCTTGCGGAATTTGCCCTTTCCAGAAAGGATCCGCTGTATGTAGGCCGCGCGAAGGAAGTGCAGAAGGCGGAGAAGGCGCTCGAGGCAGGGCAGTGTGCAGGTGAGGCGCTGCCGGAGCTGAGGCCTGTGGTGAGAACGATCAGGTCCATGTTCCCGGAGGTCAGCCATGACAATTTCGGCGTCGGGTCGACGATTTTTGCGGTGAAACCGGGAGACGGCTCCGCGCGTGAACAGGCGGCGTCCTGCCAGAAAGTCCTGGGCGGCTGGGCCAATATCGCCAATGAATATGCAACCAAGAGATATCGTTCCAACCTGATCAACTGGGGTATGCTTCCGTTCCTGATTGAGAAGGGAGATCTTCCCTTCCACAACGGCGATTATCTGTTCTTCCATGACATCAGGAAGGCTGTTGAAAACAAGGATGACGAAATCACGGCATACCGGGTGGATCCGGCAGCCGGAACGATGGAGGCGTTCAAAGTACGCACAGGCGCACTGACCGACGATGAGAGAGAAATTATTCTTGACGGCTGCCTGATCAATTATTACAGAAATCACAGAAGCTGACAGACACAGCACAGGGATATACAGAACAGTCACAGGCATCCGGCCGGCGCAGATATCGCCCGGCCGGGTGTTTTTTATGTCGTGAGAAGTCTCAGAACAAAAGAAACAGCTTACGCACATTTCAGCTGAATTTTACCTGAACATGAAAATCAGGGCGGCAGAAATCGATTGAGCAGACTGAATAATCAGAATATTCATCTATGAAAAAAGCGAATACAAAATAATTGAAAAATATATGAGAAAAGTGTTGACAATAACGGACTTGTATGTTAACTTATAGTTACAAAATAAAAAACGGATTTGAAAAGAGCCGGATTTCCTACCCGGCAGTGAGATCCGAAACAAGGAGGTACAGACCAATGGGAACACCACCGGCAACAGATCCTCAATATGACGGCGGTCCTGCATAGCGGTTCCCGAAAGAAAGACCTTTATAAGAGAGAAGAAAGGAAAGGTGTCCGGTACAGATCCGGGACACGGGACATAAAGGTTGAGTGACGGGTGCAGGTCATATTGAAAAAGATCGCAGATGGAAGCCAGATGCCGTGTAAAGAAACGGGATCATTACAAGAAGAGAAATTGTAAGGGCTGAAATTGAAAAAAGAAAAGTCACGGTAACATTTCTTGACGGTAACAAGATACCGGAATTGGGAAAACAAGAGAGTGGTTCATCAGTTGCAGCCAACTCGATTTTGAAATCGACAGGTCATGCAATGGATAGTTTGGACGAAGAGTTCGATTCAAACAGAAAGAGGTATTCACAACTGAATATGATTGAACCGTTTCAGTAGGGCCGCCTTATCAGAGAGAACTTGATAAGGCGGCTTTTCTTTTTGCCTTTTTCAGGGTCAGGTTTCGCTATTGCCGAATCTCCGAACCATGGTACAATAAATGCGCATGTGTTTGAGGGGAAAGCATGCGTGAAGGAAAGACATGTAAGGGGACTGAATGAAAAAGCACAGAGTCATCGGAACCATATTCATCATTCTGGCCATATTTATGGCCAGCCTGATTTTTTTCAGTATCAGGCAGAACCGGAAGGAAGATACGGAAACCGTGGAATCTACGGGACCGACGCTTCCGGTAGCCTTTATGGAAGTGAACGGGACGGATGCCAATGAAATGTTTGCCTCCAGGCAGACACTGAAGGAACAGCCGCTCCGCGACAGTGTGACGCCGCTGCCGCAGGACAGAAAACTGACGTTCGGGATTCATACTTACGGCATGACGATTGGAGATATCAGTTATCAGATCACGACACCGGAAGATGAGGCAGCGGTTGAAAACGGTCAGATTACGGATATCCGTAAAGGCAATTCGGAACTGACGGCAGATTTTTCCGTGAAATCCGACCTGAGGACCGGGCAGGAATATACGCTCCGGTTTACCGTGGATATCGGACAGGAAGAGCCCGTGTATTATTACACGAGGCTTGTTCAGGCTGCGGGTGTGGATATGAGCGGATATTTCAGTTTCGCCGGTAATTTTGTCGACATGTGCGTCAATAAACTGAAGTCCGACGAACTGAGCGCCTATCTGGAACCGGATGACAGCTCCGCGAATCTGACATTCACGGATCTGGATATCACCTCGAGCACGGACATGGTATCGTGGGGAGAGCTGGCACCGACGCTGGTGAAAAGCGGTACACCGAAGATTCTCGAGGTCAACAGCACGACCGCGGAGATCTCGCTGGATTATATCATCAGCGCGCAGGACAGCAATGACCAGACGGAGTATTACCGGGTACGGGATTATTTCCGGATGCGGTATGATACGCAGGGGACGGTGGCGCTGCTTGATTTCCACCGGTGTTCCACCTATATCTTCGACGGAAGCCACAAGGTCCAGACGGACAGCGGCATTGACCTGGGCGTGCAGTTCCAGGATGTCAATTACAGGACGAATGACGATAATACGATCGCCGCTTTTGAACTGAACGGAGACCTGTGGTCCTATGATATTTCCAGCGGAAAGGTGACGCGGATTTTTTCGTTCCGGGATGCAAAGGAAGATCCGGAAGAAGCGGTTTCGGACGACCGGACGTCGCTGACGGAGCACGGCATAACGATCGGTTCGGTTTCCGCCTCCGGTGATGTGACTTTTGCCGTGTACGGGTACATGGCATCGGGCAGTCACGAAGGCAGATCCGGTGTGTCCGTGTGCCGCTATACGGTGGATTCCAACATGGTCGAGGAACTGATTTTTATTCCGCTTGACCAGAATCCGGAGACGCTGGAGGAAAATATTTCCAGACTCTCCAGAGTATCGGATGCCGGTGTGCTGTATCTGTTCCTCGGAACGGAGGTCTGCAGCGTAAATCTGGATAACGGCGCCTATAACGTGGTGAAGGACGGTATTCCGGAGGGCGGCTTTGCCGCTTCGAACAGCCAGAAAACCATCGCGTGGATGAATACGGACGAGAACGGAAATGATGCAGGCGTGACGATCATGGACCTGACCGGCGGAGCGACGTATCAGGTCGCTGCGTCGTCCGGCGAAAAAATCCGTCTCTGCGGATTTATCAACGAGGATCTCGTTTACGGTCTGGTGCGTAGCGAAGATATCGTGACCGATGATGCCGGAGATGTGACAGAAGGCATGTATCAGCTGAACATCCAGGGGACCGACGGAACACTGAAGAAGCAGTACACGCCGACTTCGGGAGAGGTGACGGCTGTAAGACAGGAGTCGGACGGCATCGAGCTGCAGCTTTCCGAGCGGACAGGGAACACCTGGACGGAAACCTCGAAGGATCATATCAAAAATAATGAGCTGCCGTCGGAAGCAGTGACCGTCAGCACACAGGTCTATAACCGGACGGGACAGAAGATTTTTCTCAATTACCCGGGAGGCGTTACTTCGATTCCCGATGCGCAGGAGATCGTCGCGGATATCCGGTATACGGATGCGGGATCGGAGACGATTGTGCAGTGGCCGGCGGATACGTCGAAACGCGGATATTATGTCTATACAGGCGGAAAGCTCACCGATGAGACAGATCATCCGGGCAGGGCGATCGCCGAGGCGGATGAAGGTCACGGGTTTGTTCTCACGGCTGCGCAGCGGCAGATCTGGGTGCGCGCGGACTGGCCTGACAGCTATACGATTGACACGACGGCTGTACCGGCAGCGGTTCTGACCTGCGGCTTTGATGCGAATGCCCTGCAGCAGGCGGCCGGTGACGGATATACGGTACTTGACCTGACGGGAACAACGCAGGAAGACTGGTTCTATTTCATCAGCCGGGGCAGCCCGGTCATCGCCGTCGGTAATGGCGGTAAGACTTATGTGATCGTCGGCTATGACGGCTACAATGTATGGGCATATGATGCGGGCACGAAGAAGCCTTATGCTATTGCGTCGGATGATTCCAGAGATGAGTTTGAGACGAACGGCAATAAATTCCTGACGTACATTTCAAATTAGAGAATGAAAACAGTGTTCAGGTCAGAGAACAGGAATCCAGTCGGGAAATGAAAAACAGAGTTCCGGTCGGAGAACAGAAATCCAGTCGGGGAATGAAAAACAGAGTTCCGATCGGAAAAAGGAAAACAGGACGACTGGATGAATAATGGTGAGGAAGGGAAACGGTATCATGGAAAATCTGGTGACAGTGAGAGAACTTTATCACAATACGGAGGCGTATCTGGGGAAGGAGATTCATGTCGGAGGATGGATCCGGAATCTTCGCACATCGAAGAATTTCGGTTTCCTGATTCTTTCGGACGGAACTTTCTTTGAGACGCTTCAGGTGGTATACGGAGACGGGCTTGATAATTTCTCTGAGATCGGCAAGCTGAATGTCGGCACGGCGGTGATCGCGACGGGTGTACTGACGGCAACGCCGCAGGCGAAGCAGCCCTTTGAGATTCAGGCGACAGAGGTGAAGGTGGAAGGCGCATCCACGCCCGATTATCCGCTTCAGCCCAAACGCCATACGCTGGAGTATCTGAGAACGATCCAGCACCTGCGTCCGAGGACCAATACGTTTCAGGCGGTGTTCCGTGTCCGCTCGCTGGCGGCTTACGCCATTCACAGATTTTTCCAGGAGCGCGGATTTGTCTATGTGCATACCCCGCTGATCACGGCAAGTGACGCCGAGGGTGCGGGCGAAATGTTCCAGGTCACAACGATGAATCTTGCCGATGTGCCGATGAAGGAAGAAAACGGCGTAAAGAAACCTGATTTTTCGCAGGATTTCTTCAAAAAGCCGGCCAACCTGACGGTAAGCGGTCAGCTCTACGGAGAAACTTTCGCACAGGCTTTCAGAAATATCTATACTTTCGGTCCGACCTTCCGGGCGGAAGATTCCAATACCACGCGTCACGCGGCGGAGTTCTGGATGATCGAGCCGGAGATGGCTTTTGCGGATCTGGAAGACGATATGGCGTGTGCGGAAGCCATGCTGAAATATGTCATCCGGTATGTGATGGAGAATGCACCGGAGGAGATGGCATTCCTGAACAGGTTTGTGGATAAGGGACTTCTGGAGCGGCTGAATCATGTGGCGGCGTCGGATTTCGGCCGGGTTACCTATACGGAAGCTATCGATCTTCTGACACCGCACAATGATGAGTTTGATTACAAAGTGAGCTGGGGCTGCGACCTGCAGACAGAACACGAACGGTTCCTGACCGAGAAGATTTTTAAGAAGCCGGTTTTCGTGACGGATTATCCGAAGGAGATCAAGGCTTTTTATATGAAGATGAATCCGGACGGAAAAACGGTGGCGGCGATGGACTGCCTGGTTCCCGGCATCGGCGAGATCATCGGCGGCAGCCAGCGTGAAGAGGACTATGACAGGCTGCTTGCGAGGATGAATGAGCTTCACATGGACCTGTCACAGTACGGCTATTATCTGGACCTCAGAAAATACGGGACAACGAGGCATGCGGGCTTCGGTCTCGGCTTTGAGCGCTGCGTCATGTATCTGACCGGCATGGGGAATATCCGCGACGTGCTGCCGTATCCGAGAACCACCGGGCATTGTGATTTCTGATGAACGGTAAGGCCGCGGGATCCGGCTGTCCTGAGCGGGAGCGGCAGAATGATGCAGCCTGATGATGGTTTCCGCAGGATGATGCAGCCTGATAACGGTTTCGGCAGGATGATGCAGCTGGCCGTATGGTGTGAGCGGCAGAATGATGCGGCCTGATGGCAGTTCGGCATACCGGGCATAAAAAGAGGGCCGTCGCAGATTCATGCGACGGCCCTGCTGTTCTGGCGATCTGTTCTGATAAGCTATGAAGATTATTCCTCAACGGGTGTGAAATCTGATTTCTCAGCGCCGCAGAGCGGGCATACCCAGTCGTCCGGAAGATCTTCGAAAGCGGTTCCGGGAGCGATTCCGTTATCAGGATCGCCTGCCGCCGGGTCATATACGTATCCACAGGGGCCACATTCATATTTTTTCATGTCAGGTACCATCCTTTCGTTTTCGCGCCTGTCAGCAGGCAGGGAAATTTACAGATTGATTATAATACAGGGCAGAATTCATTACAAGAAATTAGACACAGCAGATTATGCATGATGAAAAATACAGAAAGTATAAAGCGATGCGGGAGGATAAGCTGGTGAAAGTCACAGTTGAGGAAATGGAAAAAATCGTCCGTTCCGAAGAACCGGTTTTTGAAAACCGGAAAGATTCGCAGAAGGTGCATACGAAGGGACGCGCGGATTATGTGACGGATGTGGATTTCCATGTGCAGAAGGATCTGACGGAGAAACTTAAGGCAGCCTTCCCTGAAGTACAGATGATGGGGGAAGAGAAGGATAACAGCGCGATCGATTTCGGCGGTGCGGTCTGGATCCTCGATCCGGTGGACGGAACGACGAATCTGATTCATGATATGAGAGCCAGTGCGATTTCGCTCGCCTATGCAGAAAACGGAATCATCCGGGCGGGCGTGATCTTCTGCCCGTTCTCCGGGGAAATGTATACGGCGGAGCGCGGAAAGGGCGCGTTTCTGAATGGTTCGCCGATTCATGTAAGCGGGGCGGCTTCCCTGGAGGAAAGTCTGATCTCGATCGGAACGGCACCGTATTATCATGAGTATGCAGACTGGACGTTCCGGGCGGCAGAGAATGTTTTTCTGAAATGTCAGGATATCAGAAGAAGCGGTTCGGCGGCGATTGAGCTTTCCTATCTTTCGGCAGGCAGGCTGGATGGAACTTTCGAGAGAATTCTGCAGCCGTGGGATTTTTCTGCCGGCCTCTGTATTCTCGAGGAAGCCGGCGGCAGGGTGACAGACCTTGAGGGAAAGCCGGTCGATTTTACCGGGAAGAGCCCGATTGTGGCCAGCAACGGAAAAATCCACGAGGCACTTCTGGCGTGTCTGCGGGATCAGGATACCGGCGCGTGTGGCAGAGAAAAGTGAGCAGCGGAGGCGGAAAATGGAATTTCGACCCTGTATCGATATTCATAACGGGAAGGTAAAACAGATCGTCGGAGGAACGCTTCGCGACGAGGGAAGCAGAGCGGCGGAGAATTTCGTGTCGGAGATGGATGCGGCTTATTATGCTGATCTGTACAGAAAATATCAGCTGCCGGGCGGACATGTGATTCTTCTGAATAAAGAAGGATCAGAATATTACGAAGCGACGAAACAGCAGGCGCTTTCTGCGCTGAGAGAATGGCCGGGAGGCCTGGAGGCGGGAGGCGGCATAACACCGGAGAATGCTTCGGATTTTCTGGACGCCGGTGCGAGCCATGTGATCGTGACATCCTATGTGTTCCGCGACGGCCGGGCAGACCGGGAACGTCTGGACAGGCTGGTCTCCGCGGTCGGGAAGGACCGGCTGGTGCTGGACCTGTCCTGCCGCAGGAAAAATGACCGCTACTATATTGTGACAGACCGCTGGCAGAAATTTACAGATGTGGAAGTGACGGAGGAAACGCTGGCGGAATTTGCTTCCTGCTGCGCCGGCTTTCTGATTCATGCCGCCGATGTGGAAGGACAGCAGCATGGTGTAGAGCGTCCGCTGATCCGGATTCTGGCAGCAGGTCTTGACCGGATTGCCGGACAGCACCCGGCGGGCGGGGATTTTCCCATGACCTATGCCGGCGGGATCCGGAACTTTGAGGATCTGGACTGGATCCGGGAGGCGGGAAACGGCCGGATCAATGTGACCATCGGTTCGGCACTTGACATTTTCGGCGGTCCGATGAAATTTGAAGAAGTGCTCCGCCGCATGAAGTAAGCGGCCATATCCATGGCCGCAGGTGCCGCCTGTATGGTAAGACTGTACGGCTATTCCGGCAGCCTGGTCGCAGGTGCCGCCTGTACGGTAAGCCTGTACGGTTATTCCGGCAGCCTGGCCGGCAGCCGGATCTCCACCTCGGTACCGCCGCTTTCCGGGCAGCGGAAGGTAAGGCCGTAGCCATTGCCGTAGAGGATCTGCAGGCGTCGGTGGGTGTTGTATACGGCGATGTGGTTTCCCCTGCCGCTGTCCACAGGCTTTTTGGTGAGAATGGTTTTCAGCTTTTCCGGCGGAATGCCGACACCGTCATCTGCGACGGTCAGCACGACATCGCTCCCCTCGAACCAGCCGGTGATCACGATCGTGCCGCGGCGCACATCTTTCTCCAGAATACCGTGCAGTATCGCGTTTTCGACGATCGGCTGAAGAGTAAGCCTCGGGATCTGATATTCCGTGAGGTCATCCGGCACATCGACGACGAAATCAATGCCGTTGTCAAACCGCATGTTCTGCAGGCGGACATAGATGGTCACCTGCTCCAGCTCTTCCTCGATGGAACTGATGGATTTCCGGCGGCTCAGCGTGAGCTTGTAAAATCTCGACAGATCCTGAATGGCGCGGTTGGTTTCCTTTACCCTTCCCTGCTGAGCCATCCAGTTGATCATTTCCATGGTGTTGTACAGAAAATGAGGGTTCATCTGCGCCTGAAGAGAGTTGAATTCCGCGATCCGGAGCTCTTCGGACGCTTTTTTCTGCTCTTCCATCAGATTGTTGATCTGGCGGGCCATGTAATTATAGGAATCTGTCAGATCTCCGATCTCATCCGTTTCCTGCGGCGGATCCATCGGCACCGGCGGTCCGTTTTTTACATTGCTCATCTGGGTACTGACGGCCAGGATCCGGCTGCTCATGGAGCGGGAAAGAATCCATGAGATGAGGATGCTGACTGCTGCGGCTGCCAGCCAGATCAGAATCAGGTAAAAAATCGCCCCGGAAGCCTCCTGACGCAGAGGCAGCGACGGCGTGATCGTCACGAGAAACCAGCTGGATGAAGAAAGATAGTAGCTGCTGACGTAGATTTTTTCACCGAGCACATCTTTTTCCAGAAAGCCGTTGCTGCTCATCAGGTTTGTCCTGATGCTGTCGTAATCCATGTAGTAGATGCCTGCCAGCGATGAATCGGTTGAAGTGATCATGGCATCTCTGTCGTTGGAAATGTAGGATACGCTGCCCTCGTGGGAAAGACTGCTGATCAGGATATTCTGCAGTTTCGTCGAATTGAAATAGCAGGCGAGATAGCATTTGATGACTGTGGAAGAGGCGTCGCGGATGTAGACCGGACGCACATAGGCACAGTCTCCGAGCACATGGATTTCCTTCGGTGTGAGGTAAAAAGACGGGCAGAACAGGGAGGACGGATGGCTTCCGGAAAAAATACCGTACCAGTAGGAGGTCTGAATTCTGGAAACCGGCGCAAAGATACCGGTGTCCTCATTCAGACCGCTGAAAACGTCGTCATCCTTCGGCAGGCTGATATACAGGCGGACGGCAGAAACCGCTGTTCCGCGAATGGCACTGCGGATCTCTTCTGAAAAATCATCTGCGTCTCCAGAATGAATCATGTCGGAGAGCGGCTCCGTCAGTGTCTCGTCAAACATCCGGGATGAAAATTCCATTGAGCGTATGTCATCAGAGAGACCGGTGACTTCGTCGAGCATGTCCTGAATTTTCGGCGCCGTTTTCGCTATGGCCTGCTGCTCGTTCCGGATCGTGTCAGAGACGACCATCCGGTACAGCCGCTGCGAGAGCGTCAGGGCGAGAATGATCATCGGCAGAAGAACGGCGATCATGATGATGATCACGAACTTGGTCCGGATTTTCAGGTTACCGTAGGATTCTCTGATGGATTTCAGGATTTTCACTGGCCGTCACGGCTTTCTCTGTAGTCTGAGGGTGATACGCCCGCGTATTTCTTGAAGGCTTTGCCGAAATAATTGCTGTCATTATAACCGACGAGAGAAGCGACATCCGATATGTTGTTCCTGGGATCGGAAAGCAGTTCCTTGGCGCGTTCGAGACGGAACTCGGTCAGGAACTGGTTCAGCGTCTGGCCGGTTTCATTTTTGAAAACGGTGCAGGCGTAGGAAGCGGAAAGCCTTGCATATTCGCTGATTTCCTTGGTGGAAAGCGCCGGGTCGGCATAATGTTTGCTGATGTAGTTCTTGATCAGATATACGGACGAGTTTTCCGGCACATAATTCTCCAGGTCACTGAAGTAACGGCTGACCGTATCAGTGAGCAGCCGGTGAAGCTCAGGAAAGGAAAAGCAACCGGCGATCCTGTCAAGCGCCTCTTCGGCGGCATCGGAGGTTCCGGCGCCGGGAAGCTGCCTGCGTTTTCTCTGCTGATCAATGAACAGAATAATCTGATAATAAAGCGTCTGTATGCTTCGCTCCAGCAGTGAGGTGCTGCCGTATATTTCATCGTAAAGCTTTTCACAGATCTGCCCGGCAGCGGTGTGGTCTGAGGAACGGATGGCGTCCTGGAGACTGCCGGCAAGAGCCGAGACAGACCCGCTGTCTGCAAAAAGAGCAGAATCCTGCATCGACGGCTGATCACCGGCGTCGAGCACGGTGCCGGGATCCCGGAAGAAGCACTGCTGAAGAAGCACGACGGCGCCGCTGTAGGAATCATACAGCTTCTGGATTCCCGATACGACAGGCCCGGCCGCAATAAAGAAGTCGTGGTCGGACGGAATCAGTCCCTTCAGATTTTCCAGCACGGCCTGTATGGTGGGAGAAGAAAAACTCTCCTTTCTGAATACCTGAAAGACAAAAAGGTCCGTTTTCTTTTCGGCACTGATGACATGCATGTGGATCGGACGGATCCGGTCATGGAAATCCGCTGTGATGCCTTCTATGAAATCAGGTGCAGGTTCTGAGCGTCCGTCACACTTCAGCAGGATGGTGAACGCCGCGTGAAACAGATCGGCAGAACCGTATTTGCGGCAGTAGGCCTGACTGAGATCCTGCACGGATTCCTTTGTGGAATGGTAAGGCAGGGTCAGCCGGATGGCCAGGTGACCTGCCTGCACGTTGTCGGAGAGATTTTCGGCGTTCCGGTTTCGCCGGATGGCGAGACAGCGTTCCACGGCCTCGCGGACCGTGCCGGAAACTTCATCTATATCCAGCGGTTTTTCTACATAGCTTACCGCCTGAAGGCGGATCGCCGCCTTGAGATATTCCTTATCTGAATAGCCGCTCATAAAAATGAACACTGTGTCGGGACTGGTTTCCTTCACGCGGGTCATCATTTCGATGCCGGTCATTCTGGGCATGCGCACATCGGACAGGATGATGTCCGGATGGTGTGCCGATGCGGACCTGAGTCCGTCCAGACCGTCACCGGCCAGATAGACTTCGTCAATGCCAAGACTGATCCAGTCAATGGAATTCTTCAGTCCGTTTCTTGTCAGCGTTTCATCATCAACAATCAGGAGTTTAATAACTGCCACCTCCGCATTACATGATTTCTATCCGCTTATTTTATCATATTGCGGGAAAAACGATAATGGTACGTATGCAGGAACCGGGTTCTGGTCTTCAGATCATCTATAAATCTTACCTGATTTAAAAAAAAATTCCTCTTAAATCGCTTTCGGGACGGATGCTATACTTCATTCATATGGTAAGGAAGGAGGAATTGAGTATGTCAGAAGAAGCTGTGAAGTCAGCGTCCGAGGAAGCGACGGCTTCCAAAGAAGACCTCATTCTGGAACTCAAGGGAATTACGAAGATTTTCCCCGGCGTAAAAGCACTGAATAATGTTCATTTTCAGCTGCGCAGGGGCGAATGCCATGCTCTGATGGGTGAAAACGGAGCCGGCAAGTCTACATTTATCAAAGTTATCACAGGTGTTCATGCGGCGGAGGAAGGCCACATGTACCTGAACGGCAAGGAGGTCCATTTCAAGGGACCGAAGGATGCGCTGGAAGCGGGTATTGCAGCTGTTTATCAGCACCCGACCATCTATCCCACTCTTTCCGTTACTGAGAACATTTTCATGGGCCATGAGTTCGTGAAAAATGGTCTGATCCAGTGGAATGTCATGAACAGGGAAGCGCAGAAGCTTCTGGACAGACTGGATGCAGATTTCAAGACCAGTGATGAGATGGGTACGCTTTCTGTTGCACAGCAGCAGATGGTCGAGATCGCCAAGGCACTTTCCACGAACGCCAAAATCATCATTCTGGATGAGCCGACGGCAGCGCTGACGGCAAATGAGTCAGAGAAACTGTATAAGATTGTAGATCAGCTGATTGCTTCCGGTGTATCGGTGATTTTTATTTCCCACCGTATGGAGGATATGTACCGTCTGGCGACACGTGTCACGGTACTTCGTGACTCCCAGTACATCGGAACTTATGATGTGGACAAGATCACGAATGCCGATCTGATCAAGGCAATGGTCGGCCGTGAGATCAAGGATATGTATCCGAAGCCACAGGTAGAGATCGGCGAAGAGGTATTCCGTGTTGAGCATATGAGCCGCACCGGTTATTTTGAGGATGTGTCACTCAATGTTCATAAGGGAGAAATCGTCGGCCTGACCGGTCTGGTAGGTGCGGGACGTACCGAGACAATGGAATCGGTCTGCGGTATCACGAAACCCAGAGAAGGAAGAGTCTTCGTGGACGGCAAAGAGGTTCATATCAAGAACCCGTCAGATTCCATGGCTGCAGGTATCGTTCTTCTTCCGGAGGACCGTACCAAGGAAGGTCTGATCATGGACTGGGGACTGGGCGACAATGTCACGCTTCCGATCCAGGACGAGATTGCCAAAGGACCGTTCAAGGTGAAGGATGTTCAGAAAGAGCGTGAGATCGCAAAGCAGTACCTTGAGGAAGTAGATACCAAGGCACTTACGATCTTTGATCCGGGCTCAAGCCTTTCGGGCGGCAACCAGCAGAAGGTTGTTGTTGCCAAGGCACTCTGCCAGAAGAATATGAAGGTTCTGATCATGGACGAGCCGACCAAGGGTGTAGATGTAGGCGCGAAGGCCGAGATTTACGGCATCATGGGAGACCTTGCGAAGAAGGGCTACGGCATTCTCATGATTTCTTCGGAGATGCCCGAGATCCTCGGCATGTCCGACAGAATCTATACGATGTGCAAAGGACGTATCACCGGATGCCTTGATGTCCATGAGGCTTCACAGGAAAAGCTGCTTGAACTTTCGATGGAGCACGGTACGGGTGAAACAGGAGCGAAGGAGGCAGCTGAATAATGGAAGAGAAAAAATCATTATGGAAGCGGATCACCGGCTCCCGTGAAGCAAGCCTTGTGCTGATCCTGGTGGTAATGCTGATTCTCGTCGAGTGCATTCAGTATTTCGGCGGAAACGGTCATTTCCTTTCTCCGACAAACATCGGACAGATTTTCAGAAATAATGCACTGACCATGCTGATGGCACTCGGTATGCTCTGCGTACTGCTTACCGCCGGCATTGATATCTCGATTACGTCGACGCTGGCTTTTGCAGGTATGATCGTCGGCATGCTGCAGAAGAATGATGTATGTCACAATACATTCCTTCTTTTCCTGATTGCCGCACTGATCGGACTTGCCTGCGGATTCCTGAACGGACTGATCATTGCCAAGGGCCATATCGCACCGATCATTGTGACGATGGGCTTCATGTACATCTGGAGAGGTCTTGCCTATGTCGTTTCCGGCAACCAGTGGGCATCCGGTGCCGATGTAGCACAGTTCGCAGAGTTCGGTAAGGACGGATCTGCCGGACCGTACATCATTCTGATTGCGGCCTATGTGATCTTCTTTATCGTTCTGAAATGGACAACTTACGGACGCCGGATCTATGCTGTCGGCTCCAATATGGAAGCGGCTTCTGTTTCCGGTATCAATGTTGACAAAATTCTTGTTTCCGTCTATATGATCATGGGACTTCTGGCAGGACTTTCCGGAGCGCTTTCCGTATCCATTTACGCATCCGCACAGCCGAACATGCAGTACGGCAAGGAAATGGATGTCATCGCTGCCTGCGTTATCGGCGGCGTATCCATGAACGGCGGCCGTGGTTCTGTTGTCGGGACCTTCCTCGGCGCTCTGTTTTACGCAGTTCTCGCCAAGGCACTTCCGCTTGTCGGCCTTGACTCTATCTGGCAGAACCTTATCAAGGGTATTGTCGTTCTGGCTGTTGTTCTGATCAATACGCTGACACAGCGTGCTATGGACAGAGCGGCTCTGGAAAGAAGGGAGATGTAATCATGGCTGGAAAATCCGGAAGAACCATAAGCATTGAACCGAAAAAGGGAAAATTCTTCAGATGGGAGACGGGTCTGATTTTCATCTTCATCGCGGTTATGATCTTCGGAACCATCGTTTCACCGTCATTTAATATCAAGAGTGTCTTCATGAACATGCCCAAGTATCTGGCCGAAATGTTCATGATGTATGCGATGGGTTATATCCTGATTATCGCCGAGATCGATATCTCGGTCGGCGCGATTGTCTGCCTGGCGGCAACGATGGCCTGCTTTGCCAATAACGCAGGACTTCCGTTCGGACTTCAGGTCATTATCTGCATCGGCATCGGTACCCTCTGCGGTATTCTGAACGGCGCTATCCTGACGCACTTCACGGAGCTGCCGTCCATGATCGTTACCCTGGGTACGCAGATTATCTTCCGTGGTATCGCCGAGGTATCCATGGGCAGCGGCGGATCAATTTCCCTGACTGACACGAAGGCCTACGCGGCTCTCGGCGGATCCATCGGCATTGTTCCGATTGCGTTCATTCTGATTATTGTTACTGCGCTGATTTTCATCTTCGTGCTCTCGAAGACGACGGCCGGAAGAAAACTGTATGCCATTGGTTCAAACCACACGACAGCGCTTTATTCCGGTATCAAGGTACAGAAGGTACGCATGATCTGCTTCGTTCTGATCGGAACGATGGCAGGCGTATGTGCACTGTTCCTGCTGGCTACTTCCTTTGGTGCCAACACGACAACCGGACAGGGCTTTGAGATGGATGTCATCTCCATGTGCGTATTCGGTGGCATCGCAACCACCGGCGGCAAGGGCAATCTGGTAGGTGCAACCATTGCAGGATTTACGATCGTTCTTCTGAAGATCGTTCTTTCTCTGCTGAACGTATCCGGTCAGACCATCCTCGTTGTTATTGGTATTCTCCTGATCGTATCGGTTCTTATCCCGAGTATCAATCAGGCACTGACCAACAAGAAGAAAAAAGCAGCACTGGCAAAGGCATAACAGCTGAAGTTTCTGCCGGCATGCTGAAAATGGAAGACAGGCTGAGCTGCTGCGGGATTTTTTCCTGCGGCAGCTCTTCTGTTAATCTGGTGTTCATAGTTTGTTCAAAAAATAATACCTTGAATCGAAGAATTTTACCATTTCCCGGTTTCGGGGGGAATGATATTATTCTGAATGTGGAGCTGAGAGATCAGCTCAGAGGCGTTTCTCAAATAAGAAGAGGAAGCACAGATTTAAAAAAGTTTTAAATCAGGAGGAAATGAAAATGAAAAGACAGGTAGTTAGCGTAATGCTCACAGCTGCAATGGCTGCAGGTATGATGGCAGGCTGCGGATCTTCCACAGCAGCAACATCTTCTGCATCAAGCGCAGCAGCATCTTCCAGCACCGCAGCTGCATCTTCAAGCGCAGCTGAGGAATCATCCAGCAGCGAGGCTGCAACATCTTCATCAGCTACTGAGACCGCTGAAGCATCTTCTGCAGAGGAAGTTAAGTCTTCTTCAGCAGCAGCTTCCACCGGCAAGGCTGACGGCACCTATGCATTGGTTCCGAAGTCAGCAGGTAACCCGTTCAACGAGAGAGAGGCTGACGGATTTACAGAGGCTGTTAAAGCTATGGGCGGCACACCGGTTGTATCTTACCCGGATTCCGCTACTGCTGATGCACAGATCACGGTTATCCAGTCTCTGATTTCTCAGGGTGTTGATTCCATCGCAGTTGCAGCTAACGATGCTAACGCTCTTTCCGCAGTTCTGCAGCAGGCAAAGGATGCAGGCATTGCAGTCTGCACACTTGACTCTGATGTAGCAGCAGCTGACCGTGCAGTATTCTGCAACCAGGCCGGCGTTCAGGAAATCGGCCAGGCTCTGATGGATGCCGTTCTTGACATCTCCGGTGGCGAAGGACAGTACGCTATCCTTTCCGCAACTTCTCAGGCTACGAACCAGAACGCATGGATCGATGCTATGAAGCAGATCGCAGCTTCTGATGACAAGTACTCCAAACTGGAGCTCGTTGAAGTTGCATACGGCGATGATGAGCCGCAGAAGTCCACTGACCAGACCCAGGCTCTGCTGACCAAGTATCCGGATCTGAAAGTTATCTGCTCTCCGACCACCGTTGGTATCGCTGCAGCTGCAAAGGTACTTCAGGATCAGGGATCTTCCGTAAAGCTGACCGGTCTTGGACTTCCGTCTGAGATGAAGGAGTACATCGGCGACGATGATGCTCATTCCTGCCCTTACATGTTCCTGTGGAACCCGATCGACCTTGGTAAACTCGCTGGTTACACTTCAATCGCTCTTGCTAACGGAACCATCACCGGTGCTGAAGGCGAGACTTTCGAAGCTGGAGACCTTGAGGGATCACCTTACACCATCACCAAGAACAGCGATGGCGCAACCGAGATCATCCTTGGACAGCCTTTCAAGTTCGATCCGAGCAACATCGAAGAGTGGGCTCAGGTATACTAAGCTATAAGAGATGCGCATAAGTTTCATGCGATAAGTAAGATGCCGCCGCACAGAAATGTGCGGCGGCTCTTTTCTGTTCGGGCCCGGGATGTTAGAATGGACGTGGCAGTGCGGCGTGCTGCGCTGTGCTGTGGTGTCATGGCATATGACAGAATGATACGAAACCGGCAGAGAAAAGAGGAGAACAGCATGTATATTACCTGTCTTGATGTGGAAGGCGTACTTGTACCGGAAATCTGGATTGCTTTTTCAAAGGCAAGCGGCATTCCCGAACTGAAGAGAACAACCAGAGATGAACCTGATTATAACAAGCTGATGAACTGGCGCCTCGGCATACTGAAGGAGCATGGCCTCGGCCTGAAGGAGATCCAGGAAGTGATCGCCACGATTGATCCGATGGACGGCGCAAAGGATTTCCTCGATGAGCTTCGTTCCTTCACACAGGTGATTCTTATTTCTGATACCTTCGAGCAGTTTGCCATGCCGCTGATGAAGAAGCTCGGTTACCCGACGCTTTTCTGCAACACGCTGGATGTGGCGGAGAACGGGGATATCACCGGCTTCCGCATGCGCTGCAGCCAGTCCAAGCTTTCCACGGTGAAAGCGCTGCAGTCCATCGGCTTTGAAACGATAGCCTCCGGTGACAGCTACAATGATCTCGGCATGATCCGTGCAAGCAGGGCAGGATTCCTGTTCCGTTCTACAGAACAGATTATCAGGGATAATCCGGATATCCCGGCGTTTACGGAATACAGTGAACTGACCGCCGGCATCCGTAAGGCCATGGGCCTTGCATAAGGTTGCCGCCTGCAAGCGTAAAATCATATAAAGAAGACCCGTGTCTGCGTGAGACATGGGCCTTTTTTGTTTCTGATCATAATCAGGATGAACAGCTGCCTGTTTTTTCCGGATGAACAGCTGCCTGTTTCTTCAGGATGAGCAGCTGCCTGCGTCATGCATCGGCGCCGCCGGCGATCCGGTCGGCTACATAAACGCCGCTCGCCGAAGCGTGTGAAAGGGAATGCGTGACGCCGCTTCCGTCGCCGATGACGTAGAGGCCTCTGTGGGTGGTCTCCAGATTTTCATCGAGACTGACTTCCATGTTGTAGAATTTGACTTCGACACCGTAGAGCAGCGTGTCGTCGTTGGCTGTGCCGGGCGCGATTTTGTCGAGCGCGTAAATCATCTCAATGATGCCGTCAAGGATTCGCTTGGGCAGCACCAGGGACAGGTCTCCGGGCGTTGCGTGAAGCGTCGGACGGACAATGCCCTCATCGATTCGCTTTTCTGTGGAACGGCGTCCGCGTTCCAGGTCGCCGAAACGCTGTACGATGACGCCGCCGCCGAGCATATTGGAAAGACGTGCGATCGACTCGCCGTAGCCGTTGGAATCCTCAAAAGGCGCCGTAAAGTGCTTAGATACCAGAAGAGCAAAGTTCGTGTTTTCGGTTTTCTTTGCCGGGTCCTCGAAGCTGTGTCCGTTGACGGTTACGATACCGTTTGTATTCTCATTGACGACGATGCCGTTCGGGTTCATGCAGAATGTGCGGACCCTGTCCTCAAATTTCCGCGTGCGGTAGGTGATTTTTCCTTCATACAGCTCGTCGGTGATATTCTGAAAAATCACCGCGGGAAGCTCGACCCTGACGCCGATGTCCACGCGGTTGGAACTCGTCGCGATGTCGAGATCGCGGCAGATATCCTGCATCCAGCGGGATCCGCTCCGCCCGACGGAGATGATGCAGTCCCGGCAGACGGCAGAAGTTTCGCCGTCTTTTCCGCAGTAAACCCGGTAGCGCATATCCGATACTTCATTTTCCAGACATTCTATTTTCTTTACCGGGGTGTCGAAATAAAAATCCACCCGGTCTTTCAGCTCTTCATACAGGTTTCCGAGGACGATATAATTGATATCGGTCCCGAGATGGCGCACCGAAGCGTTCAGGAGATGCAGACGGTTCTGGAGACATTTCTTGGAGAGGCCGGTACCCGCCGTCGAATACAGCTTCGTTCCCTCCCCGCCGTGGCTCATGTTGATGTCATCAACATAATGCATCAGGTCCAGCGCTTTTTTCCGGCCGATGTGCTCATAGAGGGTGCCGCCGAATTCATTGGTAATATTGTATTTGCCGTCTGAAAAGGCACCTGCGCCGCCGAAACCCTGCATGATCGAGCAGCTGCTGCAGCCGATGCAGGAAGTAATCCGCTCCCCGTCGATCGGGCAGTGGCGCTTTTCAAGGCTGTGCCCTGCTTCAAAAATCCCGATTTTCAGCCCGGGCTGTTTCCGTGTCAGTTCATAGGCGGAAAATATACCGCCCGGACCGGCACCGATGATGATCACGTCATAATTTTTCATAGGTAATCTCCTGTTTTCTGTTTTTGGCAGGAATCGTGTGTCAGAGAAACTTCATTAAGCTGTCAGTAAAGATCTCAGGAGCTGGCTGAGGGCTTCAGAGCCCCGGCAGCTGAGGGCTTCAGAGCCCCGGCAGCTGAGGGCTTCAGAGCTCCGACAGCTGAGGACTTCAGAGCCCCGGCAGCCTGAGGACTTCAGAGCCCCGGCAGCCTGAGGACTTCAGAGCCACGGCAGCTGAGGACTTCAGAGCCTCGACAGCTGCCGGCGCACGCTTGCCAGCCGTTCCTCAAACTGAGGGTAAAAGTCATGGAAGCGATCATACGGCTGTACAAAAAAGATCTGCAGAATACTCCGGGCTATGGGCTCGCGGGCCGGTTTCGGATAGCGTTTCAGCCGGGCTGACGTGTCCTTCAGGAAGAAATGCCAGGTCACAATAAATTTCTCATACTGCTCCGCATTTTCCACGCCGAGCCAGTCAGACACCTTCACATCATACTTCCCGTCATCCGGCAGGGCGCATTCGCCGTCCTGCACAAAATAATAAAAGCCGCGGTGCTTTTCATCTTCGCCGGAAAGCGGAACGGAAGAAGGCGATGAGGCACTGCCGTCCGATGAGGCAGATGAAGGAACGGAAGGTTCCGGCGGTGCGGCTGCGCCCGCCGTCGGGTCGACATAGTAGCGCCCGAGCGGAAACAGGCGGCAGAAGCCGGGACGGAACTGATAAATGCCGCAGCGTCCGTCGCTGTTGAGAAACGGGCAGCCGTCCGGCTTTTCCGGATGAGACTCATCATGTTCCATGATATTCGGCAGAATCATGCCGTCTACCTCGCGTATCTCGATTTCTTTTTCAATCATGTCCTTGAACTGTTTGTGGGTCCAGATCGTCAGACAGTACATATCGAGCGGATCCAGGATGATCGAATCTCCCGTATTGCGGCAGCACGCCGAACATCCCTCGCAGTCGTGACAGCCGATATGAACAGCATCGTTCCTGCTGTAAAATCTGCCGTCCCAGATATCTTCAATGGAGACCTCTCTCAGCATATCGGGTCACCTGTGTCCTTTCTTTACGCCGGAAATAATTTCCGGCCGGTGAAATCAAAAATCCGAACAGCCTTTATTATAGCAGATGAGGGCATCTGTGTCGCGGGTTCTCCGGAAACCATTTGCGCCGCTGTCTGAAAATCCCGAAAATAATTATGTCACGGTATGAAAACAGGGGAACTAATCAGAAGTGCTGTATGCAAAAAAGCGCATCCCCGGCAGCCGGTCCTGTTTGCCCGGCCCGTCAGAGATGCGCTTTATCATATAAGTCCAGCCCGCGGGGCGGACAGACTTTCTGTCTGTCCGGCATCCGGAAAATTCCGGAAACCGGGCGGACGAAACAGGTCTGCCCCCGGGACGATTTTTTATGCAGCTTCGTACTGCTTCAGAATCCGGCGCTGTTCAGTCGTCAGATGCTTCGGAACCTGAATCTCTATCGTTACATATTCGTCTCCGCAGACGCCGGGATTTCTGCAGTCCCGGACGCCTTTGCCCTTAAGCCGGATCCGGCTGCCCGACTGGGTGCCTGCCGGAATATGGCAAAGCACCGATCCGCTGATGGTCGGAAGCCGGTATTCGCCGCCGAATACGGCTGTTGTGTATGGAATCTGCGCCGATGTGCTGAGATCGTTTCCGTTTCTCTGCCAGCCCGGTTCCGGGCTGATACTGATTTTCAGAAGCAGATCTCCGGCGCTCCCGTCAGGGTGCACCCCGCCTTTTCCTCTGAGGCGTATGCTCTGGCCCTGATTAATGCCTGCCGGCACGCTGACTTCGACCGACTCTGTGCGGCCGTCGGGAAGCTGAAGACGGATTCTCTTCCTGCAGCCGCTGATGGCTTCGCGGAATCCGATCGTCAGATCGGAATGGAAGTCAGCTTCAGCGGTCGGCTGTTTTGCACCGCCGAACAGGTCGTCAAAAATCCCGCTTCCGCCGAAATGACGGTATCCGTCATCGCCGAAGCGGTGTTTCCTGCCGGAGGAAAAACCGGAACTGCCGAAACCGCCCGGGCTTCCGTCAAACGAGAAAGTATAGGTAGAACCATTGCGGTCTGTCCAGGTATAGCCGTTTCCGCTGCTCTTTCCGCCTCCGAACTGTCGGAACAGATCCTCGAAGTCGCTGAAACTGCCGAATCCCTGGTCTCCGGCTGAGCGGAAATGCGCTCCGTTTCCGAACCCTCCGGCGCCTCCGTTCTGTTTCATCTGGTCCCAGGCTTTTTCGTAGGCCTGAGGGTTGCCGCTCTCAAAAGCTTCCATACCGCATTTATCATAGATGCGGCGCTTCTCCGGATCGCTCAGGACGCTGTATGCCTCGCTGATTTCCTGAAATTTACGCTCGGCATCCTTGTCCCCGGGGTTCATATCGGGATGATATTTTCTGGCCAGTTTTCTGTAGGAGCGTTTGATTTCCGCCTCACTGGCGCTGCGGGACAGACCAAGTACAGTATAAAAATCTGTTTTCACGGGCACTCACCTCCTGTCACGGTCAGATTTATATGAAACATGCACGACGCAGAGGATCCCGGAAGGACACGCATGCCGTGCCGGCATCCGGACCGCTCCGCTGCATGGAATGTATTCAGCCACGAACTTATAGTTCATTGAAAACAGCTGCTGTTCCACAAGGAACAGCAGCTGCAGAGACGTCCGGACGGCTTTCACCGTCCGTTTTTAAAACACACAGTCACCATTATTCAATCGCGATGGTCTTCTTCTCAGGAATTTCCGGCTTTGCTTCCTTATCCGGTACGGAAATCTTCAGAACACCGTCTTCAAATTTTGCGGAGATATCATTCTCAGTGATATCGCTGCCAACGTAGAAGCTTCTTGCCATATTGCCGGAGTAACGCTCGGAGCGGATGACTTCGCCCTTGTCGTTCTTCTCTTCCTTATTATCTTCGTGCTTAGCGGTAATGGTAAGGTAACCGCTGTCCAGCTCAAGGTTGATGTCAGATTTCTTATAGCCCGGGAGCTCCACACTCATCAGGTAGTTGCCGTCTTTCTTTGTGATATCGGTTCTCATCAGCCCGTGACGAGCATGTCCTGAAATTCTTGCCGGCATCGTATCATCGAAAAAGTCTCTGTCAAAATCATCGAAGAAATCATTCATAAATCCATCACCAAATACGCTCGGTAAATACATCATAAGTCATTCCTCCTTTTATATCCGGCCATACGGCCGAAGCCTGAAATTTAGCTGCCGATTCATCGGCGGTTGTTGTCTGAATGTATGTGTTCTGTTCTCCGGCGGAACCTCTTTTCTGTTCCCTGTTCCTTTGAACAATTATGTTATAACACTGGTTGTTAGCACTGTCAATAGTTGAGTGCTAATTTTTTTAAATTTTTTTATTTTCTTTTTCTGCAAAGAAAATACGGACCGTTTTTGGGAATTCAGGATAAAAATCGGCCGCACATCGTAATATGTCAGATTATTTATGTTTCCATTGTGCTGTACCGGTGTGCCGTACCGGTACGATAACGTCATGCCGGGGATGCCGCGGCTGAATGTCTTCGTTCAGGCCGCGGGTCCGGTTGCACACTTTCCAGCGCGTTGGTAAAATAATACGGAGCCCCGGTGATGCATACCGAAACCGGGTACGAGACAAGAAAGCAGGTGAACTATGGCTTCAGCAACTGATCTGCATATGCACACGAGAGCATCTGACGGGACGGATTATCCGGACGAACTGGTTGAAAAAATCGTCCGGGCGGGAATCCGTACCTTTGCCGTGACGGATCACGATACGATCGACGGTGCACTGGAGGTGCAGCCCATGGTGCCGGAAGGGATTACCTTTTATATCGGGGTGGAATTTACCTGCAGGACAAGTCTGGGAGAGGTACACATCCTCGGCTATCATTTCAGACCGGAGGACGCGATTTTTCAGGCGGTACTGGAAAAAGGAAAACGGCTGCGCCGGGAAAAACTGGACAGACGGATCGCATGGCTGAAGAAGCAGGGGGTGCCGGTCACCGATATCGAAATCGATGCTTTTCACCGCATGAAATCATGCGGGAAGCCGCATCTCGCGAATATGATCGTGAATAAGGGGCTGGCCAGAAACATGAATGAGGCGATCCACCGGTATCTGGATCCCTGTGACTGTGACGATCTGAAGCTGACGTCTGCCGAGGCGATCGGGGCGATCAACGCGTCGGGCGGTATTTCTGTCTGGGCGCATCCGCTCGGGGAAGGTTTCCGCCGGCCGCGCGACGGACGCAGCCGCTTCTCTACGATGGAACAGTGTTACGCAAAGCTGCAGGAGCTGGTGAGACAGGAGATCCGGGGCATGGAATGCTATTATTCGCAGTACAGCCAGTCGCAGATCATGAAGCTGGAACAGACGGCGGAGGCGTACCATCTCTGTGTGAGCGGAGGCAGCGATTATCACGGAACCAATAAGAATATCGAACTCGGGCAGCTGAACGCGGCCATGAGCAGGGTCAGCGATGATGAACTCAGCATTCTCCGTGAATTTGACAGACGTGACCGGAAGAGCGCGTCGCTGGAAATTGATGAGGACGAACTGCTATGATACCTGTCTGTCTGATCATCGGGTATCTGTGCGGATGTATCCTTTCTGCCGTACCGGTCGCAAAGTTTCTTTATCATAAGGATATTTTTCAGCTCGGCACGGGCAATCCGGGCATGGCCAATGCCATGGCGCAGCTCGGGTTCCGCGCCGGTATACTTGTTCTGGCGGGCGATCTCGCGAAGACGGCCGTGCCGTGTCTTGTGCTGAGACTGATTTACGGACAGGCAGCTGCGGCCGCCTGGACAGGTCTCGGCGCGATGCTCGGCCATACGTATCCCTTCTGGCACCGCTTCCGGGGCGGCAAGGGCGTGGCGTGTTTCTGTGCTGCGGTCTTCTGCGTGTTTCCTCTCAGGGGACTGGCAGCTATGGTCGCAGGGCTTATTACCGTTCTGCTGACGCATTATCTCGCGGTGGGTTCCGTGGTGATTCCGACCGTTTTCTCTCTGATTGTTCTGCTTTCCGGTGCCGGAAGCGAACTGATGGTGCCGGTTCTTCTGCTGGCGATTTTTACCTGGATCCGGCATCTGCCGGAGATGGGGCGGATTCTGGATCATACGGAACCGCATTTTGATCTGATTGATGTGATAAGGAAGCATCTGCCCGGAAATACATGAGTTTTTATACGAGGACGCGAATGGAACAGGATCTGAATTATCTGATAAGGAAGTAAAATACGAAACTTCCGGTGCCGGCGATGCTGCCGTACCATGCGGCGGACGGCGGAACAGGGGAACTTCCGGTGCTGACGTTTCCGGAAGTGGAAGATACCGGAGCAGCGAAGCTGATTTTTACGACAAGACTCGGGGGCGTGAGCGGCATGACGCCCGGGACGGAGCACCTGTCGTCACTGAATCTGAGCTTTTCCAGAGGCGATGATCTGGCATGTGTGAGGGAAAATTTCCGCCGCGTGGCGGATGCGCTGGGCACAGTGCCGGACCGTTTTGTGTTTACTGATCAGACACATACCGATCATGTGCGTGTCGTGACGGAGGCGGATGCCGGATGCGGGCTGACCAGGGAGAGAACATACCATGATATTGATGCGCTGGTGACGAATACGCCCGGGCTGGTGCTCAGCGTTTTTATCGCCGACTGTGTGCCCGTCGCCATGGTGGATCCGGTGCACAGAGCGATCGGCCTCGCCCACTCGGGATGGCGCGGGACGGTATCGGAAATTTCCGGCAAAACCATAGAGAAAATGACGGCATGTTACGGAACGGATCCGGCGGATCTGGTCTGTGCGATCGGTCCTTCGATCTGCCGGGACTGCTATGAGATCAGTACCGATGTGGCGGAACAGTTTGCCGGTGTGTTTCCGGATCACACGGATGAAATTCTCGAGGACAGGCACAACGGCCACTATCAGCTTGACCTGTGGAAGGCAAATGAGATCGTCCTCCGAAGAGCGGGGGTCTGCCCGGAAAAAATCTGTGTCACCGGTGTCTGTACCTGCTGCAACCGTGATCTGCTTTACTCTCACCGGGGCGCACACGGGAAGCGCGGCAACCTCGGTGCTTTTCTTATGCTGAAGCCCTGATCTTCTGTCTGAACGGACACGGCATGTGATGTTCATTTCGAACTCCTGTGCCGCGGCATGCCGGATTCCGCTGCGGCAGCATAACGATGAAAACCATGCATAATGAAATGGCGAAAAATGCGTATTGTGGCGTACAAGACGACGAAAATCATTATTATTTGCAAGTATGTAATGCAAAACTTGCAGAATGATGGTACAATGGACGACGTATTGTGAACATGGAGGCGCTGCCGGGGCAGGGCCCTGTATCTGAGACGGCAGGACGGGCGAAGGCAGAATACAGTGATGTGCTTCACGGTGAAAGAAATGTAACAGAAAGAGGAGTGAACAGATGAAACCGTATACCGAAATGACAAGAGAAGAACTGGCAGAAGAGATCAAGACGCTGCGCGCGGAATACACCAGATATCAGAACATGGGTCTGGAACTGAATATGATGCGCGGCAAACCCTGCAAGGAGCAGCTGGACCTGTCCATGGGTATGATGGATGCGCTCAGTTCCACGGCTGATCTGACCTGTGAGGACGGAACCGACTGCCGGAACTACGGCGTGCTCGGAGGAATCCGTGAGGCCAGAGTGCTGATCGGTGATATGATGGAGAACAATCCGGATGATATCCTGATCTTCGGAAATTCTTCTCTGAATGTTATGTTCGATACCGTTTCAAGAGCCTATACACACGGCATTATGGGCAATACGCCCTGGTGCAGGCTGGACAAAGTGAGATGGCTGTGCCCGGTTCCGGGATATGACCGCCATTTCAAGATCACGGAATATTTCGGCATCGAGATGATTCCCGTTCCGACAAGCGAGACCGGTCCGGATATGGATATGATCGAGAGACTGGTGAGTGAGGATCCGGCGATCAAGGGCATCTGGTGTGTGCCGAAATACTCAAATCCGACCGGATATTCCTATTCCGATGAAACGGTCCGCCGTTTCGCCAGACTGAAACCTGCCGCTCCGGATTTCCGTATTTTCTGGGATAACGCGTACGGCATGCATCATCTTTATGATGACAAGCAGGATTATCTGATCGAGATTCTGGCAGAGTGCAAGAGAGCGGGCAATCCGGATCTGGTCTACAAGTTTGCCTCTACGTCAAAAATCACCTTCCCGGGCAGCGGTATCGCGGCAATGGCGACATCGCCGAACAATATGGAAGATATCAAGAGCACACTGAGATATCAGACGATCGGACACGACAAGGTAAATCAGCTGCGTCATGTGCGTTTCTTCAAAGATATCCACGGAATGACAGAGCATATGCGCAAGCATGCGAATATTCTCCGTCCGAAGTTCGAGGCGGTGGAGCAGATTCTGGAGGAAAATCTGGGCGGACTGAACATCGGTTCCTGGACAAAACCCCGCGGAGGATATTTCATCAGCTTCGATACCATGACAGGCTGTGCGAAGGAAGTTGTCGCCCGCTGCAAGAAGGCCGGCGTTCAGATGACAGCAGCCGGCGCGACCTGGCCTTATGGCAAGGATCCGTATGATACGAATATCCGTATCGCTCCGTCGTATCCGCCGATCGACGATCTGAAGAAGGCAACGAAGCTGTTTACGCTCTGCGTACGTCTGGTCAGCGCGGAGCACCTGTATGCGCAGTCTGAGAAGAGCGCGGAGAAGGCAGAGGCTTCTGCTGAATAAGCGCACAGCAGGAAACAGCTGACAGGTGATAAGAAAAAGGGGATGAGCTGCGTGGCAGCTTATCCCCTTTCTCTGTGATGATTATGGCTGTGCGGCCATGAATCTGATTTTCTTTTTTCAGGCGAGTTCTTTTCCGGTGAGCATCCGGTAAGCCTCTTTGTACTTGGCTATGGTCCTGTCAATGACATCCTGCGGCAGGTCGTAATCGCTGTCCGGGTTGGCCTTCAGCCAGTCACGGACGAACTGCTTGTCGAATGATGGCTGTGAGTGACCTGCTTCGTATCCTTCTGCCGGCCAGAAACGGCTGGAGTCGGGGGTGAGCATCTCATCCGCAAGAACGACATTTCCGTTCTCATCCAGACCAAATTCAAACTTGGTATCGGCGATGATGATGCCTCTGGTCAGAGCATATTCAGCGCAGGCTTTGTACAGCCGGATGGTGTTGTCGCGAAGTGCGGTGGCATATTCCTTTCCCTTGCCGGGATAGATTTTTTCAAGGACGTCGATGCTCTTCTCATAGCTGATATTTTCGTCATGATCGCCGATTTCGGCCTTGGTGGAAGGTGTATAGATCGGCTCAGGAAGCTTTGAGCATTCTTTCAGACCTTCAGGGAGACGGATGCCGCAGACTACGCCGCTCTCTTTGTAGCTTGCCCAGCCGCTTCCGGTGATATAGCCGCGGACAATGCACTCGATCGGCAGCATATTCAGCTTTTTGCAGAGCATGCTTCTGCCCTCGAATGTATCGTTACGGAAAAATTCAGGCATATCCTTAACATCGGTGCTGATCATATGGTTCGGGATGATATCCTTTGTGTAATCGAACCAGAACCGTGACATCTGGGTCAGAACTCTGCCCTTGTCGGTGACTGTGTTCTTCAGAATGACATCGAACGCCGAGATCCTGTCAGTTGCAACCATAATCAGGTTGTCTCCGGTATCATAGATTTCACGGACCTTGCCTTCTTTAATCGGTTTAAATTCCTGCATGATGAGCCTCCTGTAAGCTTCCTGTTCTTAAGGCGCGCACTTGCCGGGCGCCGGAATCGGTTTGCAAGCTTAGTATAAGAAGGAATGAAGGACCGTGCAAGGGTCAAACGTAAAAAGATCTGTGAATGACCGATGCAATCCGGCGTTTCCTATTATATAATGAAGCAACTGAGTGAACAGATTTCATGAAAGGCTGACTGAAAATGAGAAAAACCATATTTTTTGACCTTGATAATACACTGTACAGTTTTGATCACACGTCTGCCCTGGCCGATCAGGCCGTCGGGCTGTACTGTGAGCGGCAGTTCGGGATCGACAGAGAGCAGGCGATCCGCGAGACCTATGAGAGCATGAACGAGATCACGGCAAGAATGGGTGAACGGAACTCGGCTGTCCATGACCGTCTGATCCGGTTCAAGAATGTGCTTCTGAAGCACGGCTGGCCGGTATTTCCGCACGCGGGAGAGATGTATGAACTCTACTGGGGCACACTGACGGATGCCATGGTGCCGGAGCCCGGGGTGTATGCCTTTCTTCATGAGCTGAAAAAGGAAGGATTCCGGCTGTTCTGTGCCACGAATATGACGAGCCGGATTCAGTACAGAAAAATCCGGAAGCTCGGTATGGGAAGTCTGTTTACGGATCTGATCACCAGTGAGGAAGCCTGCGCGGAGAAGCCGCAGAAGGAATTTTTTGAGTACTGCGCCGATGCCGCGCTGGAGAAGCCGGAGGCGTGCATTTACGTGGGTGATAATTACAGGCTGGATGTACTCGGATCCAGGCAGGCGGGCATGAAGTCGATTCATTACCAGACGCCGGATCTGGCCTTACGGCATCGCAAAGCAGAGCCGGGCACGCCGGTGATCACGGATTACCGGGATCTTGATACCTGCATGAAGATCGTCAGAGCGGTGGCCTGCGACGGACTGATATCGTAGTTTTCTTCAATTCAGGCTGTACATCCGGAAAAGATGATGTTATTATTTCTTACCGGCAGTTTGGGACGTTTATTATCAGGAGGGGGCTGCTGAACAGCTGGTGAACCGGCATACCCGAAGTGTGGACCGGCGTTGATTTTTCCTTAGTGCAGGTGAACTGGAATGAGCGTGAAATTTGAAATCAGTAAAAGAAACTGTATAGGCACCGGAATCGGGGCACTGGTCGGACTGCTGATGTTTATTGCAACACGGTATCCGATCTGGGCCTTTTTTCTGTTTGCAGCGGCACTGTTTCTCGTGACCGGTCTTCGATTCGAGATCAGCCGTGAGCATCCGCTTCCCTGGTTCTGGAGCGGCCTGATCATCGGTCTCGGCTCCATACTGACGATGTACTGCGTGCAGATCGTGATCCTTGATCCGGAAGGTCTTGCCAAATATTTCGGTGAGGGGCACAAGCCGCTGTATAACGTGCTTCTGATCGCGGCGCTGTATCTGTTCTTCATGGTGATTTTTAACCGGATCAACATAGCGGCGACGGCGGCACACATTCTTCTGATGTGCTTTGCCTTCGGCGATTACTATGTCTATCTGTTCCGCGGCAATGAGATTACGCTGGCGGATCTCGCAACCCTCGATACCGGACTTTCCGTGGCAGCTGAATACCACTGGGTGCTGCACGACCGGGGTGCGCTGGTGATCATGATCACCATTCTGTACTGCGTGCTGCTCCACAAGATGAGAGTTGTCCGTTTTCAGAATAAATGGATGCACCGCGTCATCAGCGCCGCCATCGCCATTCTTTTCGTGTGGCGCGTGATCAGTATTACAGATTCCTATGAGACACAGACATGGGAGAGGCACGGCAGTGAGCAGGAGGGATTCGTGCTCAACTTTGCCATGAGCATCCGTGATAATTTTGTCTCCGAGCCGGACGGCTACTCTGAGGAGGCCATCTCGGCACTGGAGAAGGAATACGGCGATGAATCGAAGGCGGTTCAGAACGTCACCACCAATAAAAAGGTAAAGAAACCGACCATCATCATGATCATGGATGAGTCTTTTGCCGATCTCGGTGTTCTCGGTGAGATGAATACGAATATCGGCGATTACATGCCGTTTATTCATTCCATGTCAGAAAATACGATCAAGGGCTATGCGCTGTCTTCCGTCTTCGGTGCAAAGACGCCGGATTCGGAATGGGAGGCCATGACAGGCAACAGTATGGGTTTCCTGCCCGCAGGTTCCGTTCCCTACCAGCAGTACATGAGGGATGATCCTACATCCATCGTTTCCACGCTGAAGAACGACGGCTATACGGCGGTTGCAATGCATCCGTATCTGGCGGGCGGCTGGCGCAGACAGACCGTTTATCCGAAACTCGGCTTTGATGAGCAGTACTTCCTTGACAACCCGAAGGGCTACTTTGATGAGACGAAGACGCTCCGCAAGTATGTGACGGATCAGGAGCTTTTTGACAAGCTGATTGCCCGTTATGAGGAGAAGGGTGCTGACGAGAGCCTGTTCATGCTTGGCGTGACCATGCAGAACCACGGCGGCTACGACGATTATTATCCGGATTTCGAGACCAAGGTACGGTATATGGATGCCCCGTATTATACGGATGTGAACCAGTATCTGACGGTGGCCAATGCGACGGATACCGCCGTGAAGAATCTGATCACGTATTTCGAAGGCGTGGATGATCCGGTGGAGATTATTTTCTTCGGTGATCATCAGCCGAGCCTGAACAGTGCGTTTTATCAGAAACTGAACGGCAAGGGCATGAGCGGCCTGACCATGGATGAGCTCGAGAATTTCTTTAAGGTACCGTTCTTTATCTGGACAAATTACGACACAGATTCCGTTACTTTCGAGCACATGAGTTTTAACTATCTGTCGACGCTTGCACTGGAAAGAGCCAATATTGAGCTTCCGCCGTACAACGTATTCCTCTCGAACCTGATGAAAAAAATTCCTGCCATGAATTCCAGAGGATATTATTCCGAGTCCCTCGGAAGATACATTCATTATGAGGATGCGTCCGGAGAAGAGGCACAGTGGCTGAATCAGTACAACATACTGGAATATAACGGTATCTTCGGAAAGAAGAAAACAAGCAGTGTATTTTTCCCGTATCTGAAGAATGCAGGCTGACGGTACGGAGCGTACGGATTTTTCTGCAGCATGAGTTCGGGAGAACAGGATTTGAAAAAAAGATATCTGGCGATCGGCATATCACTTCTTGTGGCCGGCGCGGTCTGTGCGGCGGCCGGCATCTGGATTTTTTCAGACAGCAGATGGCAGTATCTCCTGCTGGAGATCATCGGAGCCGCACTGATTCTGGCGGGGCTGACACCCCTGATCCGGCTGTGGCAGATGAGAAAGCCTGCCGGACCCTCAGAGGCGGGCGGCAGGACAGATGCCGCCGGCAGCAGTGTGCACCATGCAGGTGATGTCATTACGGCGGAGATTATCGGCGTCACGAGGAATCTTCGCGGAAGCAGCAGCGAAAATACGGAGTATTATGTGATCTGCAGGGCATATGACGCTTCGACGAGGCAGTATGAGACGTACACGAGCCGCGCGCTGAAGGATTATCCCGGAAAGCAGATCATCGGGAAACAGGTAACGGTCCGCTTTCATTCCGGACAGCCCGGGGACTATGAGGTGGATCTGGATACGATCAGATAGAAGTGCGTCGTCTGAATGGCCGGCCCGGAAGACCGGCAGGCGTTACAGGCTGAAGAACCGGTGCGGCGCAGTCAGGTGCAAAGAAAACGAAAAAAGACGGGGCGATGCGACATCTGCTGCATCGCCCCGTTTTCATACATCTGTATCAGAACCGTCAGCCTCAGGCGAGTTTCATGTCGCCGTCGTGAACCCATCCGGCTTTGCGGCAGATCGCGTTGACAACCGGTGTGATGACCGCCGGCAGTATGAAGCTGATCAGAATCAGGCCGAGCCAGTCTCTGGCGGTGATCGCCGTTCTGGCGCCGGCTTCGATATCGCTGATCCATCCCTGGAATACACCGATCTGGCCGCAGAGACCGCAGGTGCCCATACCGGAGTCAATGGCGGGACCGTTCATTTCCAGATGGAAAACGCAGGTGGCTATCGGTCCGGTGATGGCGGAAGTCACGATCGGAGCGATCCAGATGCGGGGATTCCTGACGATATTCGGCATCTGGAGCATGGAGGTTCCGATGCCCTGGGAGACCAGGCCGCCCCAGCGGTTTTCACGGAAGCTGATGACGGCGAAACCGATCATCTGGGCGCAGCATCCGGCGACGGCCGCGCCGCCGGCAAGGCCGGTCAGTGAAAAGGCGGCACAGATCGCGGCGGAAGAAATCGGGAGCGTCAGTGCGATGCCGACCAGAACCGAAACCGCGATGCCCATCAGGAACGGCTGAAGTTCTGTCGCTGCCATGATAACGTTGCCGACGAGCATGGCCAGTTTCCCGAGAGGCGGTGCCAGCAGCCAGGAGAGGAAAACACCGACGCCGATGGTGACAAACGGCGTGACGAGAATATCAACCTTCGTTTCACCTGCCACCATCTTGCCGATCTCGGCCGTGATAATGGCAACAAAAAGAACCGCGAGCGGACCGCCTGCGCCGCCGAGTGCATTGGAGGCAAATCCGACGGCGACGAGGGAGAACAGAACCAGCGGCGGACATTTGAGCGCATAGCCGATAGCAACAGCCATGGCCGGTCCGCTCATGGCCATGGCGAGACCACCTATCGTGTAATCAGTGCCGGCAACAGTTGCCACCGTAGCCTGCAGGAACGGAATATGAAAGAGCGTCCCGAGCGTGTTGATGATGGTTCCGATCAGAAGTGAACAGAAAAGCCCCTGGGCCATGGCGCCCAGCGCATCTATGCCGTACCGCTTCATCGAAATCTCAATGTTCTTCCTTTTCAGGAAGGCTTTAAAACCTGATGGTTCATCTGATGCTGAAGTTTCCATGTCTGTTTTCCCCTTTCCGTTTCAGGCATATAAAGAGGAACTGTCGTCCCGCCCGGATACGGGTACGGCGCCAGTCCCTGAGGCATGATGTACACACGCTGCCGGAGCCACGGAGCACTTTCATACGCGACGCGCTGTCGATTGTTCTGAAGCGCAGCAGCGTGCCGACGGATGCAGTCACCCTTTGAGCGACTTCACAGAGCCGATGTATCTCCCGGTCAGTCGAACCTGATAAGGCGAACAGCGCGAGGACCCGTTCAAGCCTGCGTCAGCAGGCGCGTTCCGCAGCGCCGCCTTTCAGGTGAGAATGGCCGTCGGAGATACACGGCGAATGTGACCGGGCACAGTAACATTAAATGCGATTATACCAGAATACGATATGGACGTAAAGGAAAGGAAAGTTTACAATATTCCGGTATGTGAACAGGATGAGCGGCAGACGATGCGGGCTGCCGCGGCAAAGACAGGATCGGAAAAAATTATGGATTATCGCATTCTTCAGAACAAGACGTATCTGTATCTGACGGAGTTTTTCTCCGGCATGGCCGTGATGGCGGTCGAGCTTGGAGCGAGCCGGCTGCTGGCACCGTATTTTTCGTCTTCTCAGATTGTGTGGACAATCATCATTTCCACGATTATGATCGCCATGGCGCTCGGCAACATTTACGGCGGACGCAGTGCAGACAGAAATCCGGATCCGGACCGCCTGTACAGAAGGCTTCTGGTGGCTGCGGTCTGGATCGCAGCCATTCCGGTGCTCGGGAAATATATCATTGTGGGCATCACGGGCATTCTTGTGGTGACGATCGACAACAACCTGCTGATTATCGCGGGCTTCCTGGCCTGCCTGGTGATTTTTGTATTCCCCTGCTTTCTGCTCGGAACCGTGACGCCGTCACTGACGAAATTTGCCGTCAGAAGTCTGGAGGACAGCGGCAGCACCGTCGGCAGGCTGAATGCGTCAAATACCGTCGGCAGCATCATCGGCACCTTTACGCCGACTTTCCTGACCATCCCGGCTTTCGGAACGGCGGTGACATTCCTGATTTTTTCAGGCATTGTGCTGATGCTGGCGCTTGTCTATTTCCTGAGCCGGAAAACCTGCCGCATCCGCTGTCTTGTGGCGGTACTTCTGTTTGTGCTCTGCACCGTTTTCGGACATCGCAGCAATTTTGCCTTCTGGGAGAATCATCTGGCCTATGAGGGAGAGTCGATCTACAATTACCTGCAGGTGAAGGAAGACAGTGAAAATGTCATCCTGTCGACCAACGTCATGTTCGGCGTGCAGTCGATCACGAAGAAGGACGGATCCCTGACCGGTATGTATTATGATTATGCGATGCTTGCGCCGGTGATGGCGGGCATCACAGAAAAATCCGGCGGCTCCACCGGGGATGACGGCAGCCGGCCGCGTCTTCTGATCCTCGGCAACGGCAGCGGGACCTATGCCCGCGAGTGTGAGAAGTATTTCGGGGACGACATGGATATCAGCGGCGTCGAGATCGATCAGAAAATCACGGACCTTGCGCGGACGTATTTTGACCTGCCGGAGGATGTGCAGGTGACGACTTATGACGGGCGGGCCTGGCTGGAGGCAGACACCGGGAAATATGATGTGATCATGGTCGATGCGTTTCAGGATATCTCCGTGCCGTTTCAGATGTCCTCCGCGGAATTCTTCACGCTTGTAAAAAATCACCTGAAGGACAGCGGCGTGATGGTGGTCAATGAAAATATGCGTGCCGACGGTGAAAACAGCATCAATGAGTATCTGTCCGATACCATTGCGTCGGTTTTTCCGTATGTGAGCACGGTGGATGTCGATGGGTATACGAACCGGGAACTGTTTGCTTCACTGCGCCCGGTGTCGGAAGGCACGATGGACCGCCGCCTGTCGGCGGTCGGGGACGGCGGCCTCCGGCGTCTCCTTCAGAAAGTGTACGGACATACCACGGCATATGAAGGGGGAGATCATATCCTGACCGATGACAGAGCACCGGTGGAAATGCTTTCCATGCGTGCCGTGGATTCGATCATACGGGATGAACTGGCTTATTATAAGCAGATTTTCCGGGAGCAGGGCTTTGCGGGACTTCTGAATGAGGTATGAGATAAGGAACGGGTACAGTTATGGATAATCTGATGTTCTGTCTGAACGCCACCCTTCCGGTGTTTTTCATGATGGCGCTCGGCTATTTGCTGCACAGAGCGGGGTGGATCAGCGATGCCTTCGCCTCCGGCATGAATTCCTTTGTATTTAAACTGGCGCTGCCGGTGAGTCTGTTTACGCAGCTCTGTGATGTGGATTTCTATCAGGTGTGGGACGGCAGATTTGTGGGTTTCTGCTTTGTGGCCACGCTGATCAGCATTATGATCTCGGTGCTGTTTTCCCTTCTTCTGAAGGACGGCAGCGGCCGCGGCGAATTTGTTCAGGCCGCATACCGGAGCAGTGCCTCTCTTCTCGGCATGACCTATATTCAGAATATGTACAGTTCTGCGGAGGGCGGTGCGCTGATGATGCTGGGCGCGGTCCCGCTGTATAATGTGATGGCGGTCATCGTGCTTTCGCTGATGAAGCCCGGCAGCACCGGGCTCGACCGGAAACGGCTGAAGCAGGCACTGATCGGCATTGTGACCAATCCGATCATCTGGGGGATTCTGCTCGGATTCGCTTGGGCGCTGCTCGGACTGCCTCTGCCCCGGATGGCTTCGACGACTCTCGATTATATCGGCCGGTGCGCCTCACCGATGGGACTGATGGCCATGGGCGCGAGTCTTGATTTTTCTTCCCTCCGGAAGAAGATCCGCCCGGTGATCGGTGCCTCTTTTCTGAAACTGATCGGGTTCCCGGCGATTTTTATTCCGGTGGCCGTTCATCTGGGATTCCATTCGGAGGAACTCGCGGCGGCACTGATCATGCTCGGTTCTGCATCGACGGTAGCAGGTTATGTCATGGCGAAGAACATGGGACACGAGGGCACGGTTTCGGCGGGAACCGTCGCGCTGACGACGCTGCTTTCCTCCTTTACACTCACGTTCTGGCTGTGGATCCTGAAGACGGCCGGTCTGCTCTGATCGGAGCACGGCCGGTTCGGGGAAGGACCAGATTCAGCGCAGGGTGAGTATATGGCGCGGGAACAGATAGCATGGATGTGAAAAATCCCCGGCGGACCGTTTCCGGTTCTCCGGGGATTCTTTATGACGGTTATGCCATCAGAGGATATCGTTCCGTCTGATGTATCCGGGATGATCCGGTGTGCCGATGAGACTGCTGGTGTGAATGACCTGTGCCCATTTGTCGACAACCTGATACTCAACGCTGACGTTCTTTCCGATCTTAGAATAAGCCAGGACAACACTGTTCTTTACAACAGCACCCTCTTCGATGGTTACACCACGGCCGATGACGGAATTTTCCACATGGCCGCGGATCGTGCAGCCGTTGGAGATCAGGGAATTTCTTGCACTTCCGGTCTCGAAATAATTGGTCGGCGCAGAATCCGTGGTTACGGTGTAGATCGGCCATGCCGGGTTGAACAGGCTGTGCGCATCATCCAGATTGAGCATATCCATGTTCGCATCATAGTAGCTCTTGAAATCGGAGCAGGTGGCGATATAGCCCTTGTGCATCATGCCGCGCACATCGTAGTCGCCGCTGCGGCAGGCCTGATCGATGGTCTGCGCCATGGTGTAAACGGAGGAGAACTTCATTGATTTCTCGATCAGCTCAATGAACAGATCCTTCTTCATCACATAGGTATTCAGTGAGATGTTGCGGCTCTGTGCCGTTCCGCGGTTCTTCTCCACGGCCAGCACACCCTTCTGACGGTTCAGCGTCAGCGTGTTGCAGTTCAGGAAATGATCCTTCGCGTTGTTTACATGCTGATAGAGGATCGTGATATCGGCTCCGCTTTCCATATGCTGTTTCAGCACATCGTTGTAGTTCTGTGTGTACAGCATATAGCTCGGCGCAAGGATCACATAGGTGTTGGATACTCTCGCAATAATGTCAAGGTTCTGCGCATAGGCGGCGACATCCGTGTTGTAGATATCGTTCGCCGTATTTCTGTCGGAAAACAGTACCTGAAGCTTGCCCTTCTTGGAGTTGATATTGAAGGCATTTTCGTTGCTTAAGTGCTCGGCCAGTGAACGCGGATTCTCACGTACATAAACCTGGATGCGGTCAATGCCGCTGTTGCTCATGTTGGAGAGCGGAAAATCGATGACACGGTAGCGTCCGGCGAAGGAAAAAGCGCCCATCGGACGGTAATCCTGCAGTCCCTGCACGCGCAGACGGTTTGCTGAAGAAGAAATGATACCTAATGCGTCACACATATTATTCTTCCTCCTTTCCCTTAACGTTGGCAGCTACCAGAAGAATGTTCTCACTGTCAGCCTGTCCGACCTTTACGCCGGAACCGATTCTGATATTGTCAGCGACAAGCGCGCGTGTGACGGTCGAACCACTGCAGACTTTTGAGCCGGGCATCAGGACAGAGTCGATGACTTTTGCGCCGGGCTCTACCACTGCACCGGTAAAAATCACCGAATTGGTGACCTCACCTTCGATGATGCATCCCTGCGTGATATAAGCGCGGTTAACTTTTGCTTCCGGACCGATGTACTGAGGCAGTCCGCCGGTATCCTCGGTGTAAATTTTCCATTTGCTGTCTGAAAGGTTCAGACCCGATTTCTCGTTGAGCAGGTCCATATTGGCTTCCCACAGAGAATCGATGGTGCCTACATCCTTCCAGTATCCCTCAAACTTGTATGCCCAGAGGCTTTTGTCGTCCCGGAGCATGGTGGGGATGATGTCCTTGCCGAAATCATGGCTGGAATCGGGGTTCTTTACATCGGAGACAAGAAGTCGGCGCAGTGTCTTCCAGTTGAAGATGTAGATGCCCATGGATGCCAGATTGCTCTTCGGTTTCGCGGGCTTCTCCTCGAATTCCACGATTTTGCCCTCTGCATCAGTGTTCATGATACCGAAGCGGCTGGCTTCCTTCATCGGGACAGGGATGACGGCGATCGTCGCATCTGCTTTGTGTTCCCTGTGGAAGGCGAGCATTTTGGAATAATCCATCTTGTAGATATGGTCTCCGGAGAGGATCAGGAGATACTCCGGATCATAATTGTCTATAAAATCAATGTTCTGCGAGATCGCATCTGCCGTGCCGCG
>ONOC01000085.1 GCA_900319355.1 uncultured Eubacteriales bacterium
CCCGACGGAGAATGGGGAGAGCTTGTGATCACGACTCTGGTGAAAGAGGGCGCGCCGCTCATCCGCTTCAGAACACATGATATTTCCAGAATCATTCCGGGACAGTGCCCGTGCGGCTGCAGATATCCGAGAATCGATACCATCATGGGCCGTTCCGACGACATGATGAAGATCAAGGGTGTCAACGTCTTCCCGAAGCAGATCGAGGAAATTCTTGCGGAGTTCTCGGATCTGTCAAGTGAATATCAGATCAGGATTTCTCATCTGGACGGACGCGATACCATGCGTATCTATGTGGAGACCAACGGTCACGTGGATTTTGCAGAGATGTCGGAGGCCGTTGCGGAGGCTGTGAAGGGAAAAATCGGCTTCACGCCGATCGTCAAGGTGGTGGAGCTCGGCGTGCTGCCCAGATCAGAAAAGAAGACGAAGAGGGTTATCGACGAGAGATTCGAGTAAACAGACAGAGACGGCGGCATGATCGGATGCAGAAGACGGATCATGCCGCGGCATGCGGTATACACGAAGTGAGGAATGTCAGGTGAAGCGGATTTTTCATTTTATTACCAGCAGGGCAGGCGTGACGATCCTGCTGATCCTGATCGAGATCGGATGGCTCGTGTCAGCGGTTTCCGTGCTCGGCCCGTATATCAGCTGGCTGGAGACAGCGCTCCGTATCGCCAGCATTTTTATTGTGCTCTATATCGTGGCGCACAGCCGTCATATGTCATCGGACATGATGTGGGTCGTGACGGTACTGGCGTTTCCGGTACCCGGAACGATCATGTATTATGTGCTCAACATCATGCAGCGCGTGTCCAGCAAGACCTACCGGTCCATTGTCACGGAGACGGAGAAGGCACAGTGGTATTATCACCAGGATCCTCAGGTGCTGAAGGAAGCGGAGAATCAGGCTCCCGATCTGACAAGACAGTTTGAATATATTTCCGGCCATGCGGGTTTCCCCGTGTACAGAAACCGCGGATTCAGCTACTACAGCTCCGGTGAAGAGGGGTGGCCGGTGATGCTGGCGGAGATGAAGAAGGCAAAGCGGTTCATCTTCCTCGAGTATTTTATCATCGAGGAGGGCGTGATGTGGGATGCCATGCTCGATGTCCTGAAGGAAAAGGCGGCCGAAGGGGTTGAGTGCCGCGTGCTTTACGATGATCTCGGCTCCATCAATACGCTGCCTCAGAAATATACGAAAGAACTGGAAAAGGCTGGGATTTTTGCCGAGGCGTTCAACCGGGTGAATTCGCTCGTCAACGGCATCATGAACCACCGGGATCACAGAAAAATCCTCGTCATTGACGGTCTTGTGGCATTTTCAGGCGGCATCAATCTCGCAGATGAATATATCAACGTGAAGGAAAAGTACGGGTACTGGAAGGACAACTGCTTCCGCGTCACGGGCGAGGCCGTGTGGAGTTTTACGGTGATGTTTCTCACGACCTGGAACGCACTGCGCCACCAGGACCTGGATTACAGGAAGTACTGCGCAGGCGGCGCTGTTCAGCCGGACAGCGGGGATCCGGAGAGGAAATATGCCGGCGAGGAGGAAAAACAGGAGCGTTTCGACGGCTGGATCGCTCCCTACGGCGAGACGCCGCTGGATTCGCATCTCATCGGGGAAGGCGTGTATTACAATATCCTGAATGAGGCGCAGCATTACTGCTACATCATCACGCCCTATCTGATCATTGATGAGGACCTGACCAATGCGCTGATTTTTGCGGCGGAGCAGGGCGTCGACGTGCGGATTCTGACGCCGGGTATCCCGGATAAGAGAATCGTCTGGAACGTCACAAAATCCTACTATCGCAATCTGATTGAGAACGGCGTGAAAATCTATGAATATACACCGGGTTTTGTGCATTCGAAGATTTTTGTCAGCGATGACCGGATGGCCACGGTCGGCACCATCAATCTGGATTACCGGTCGCTGTACCTGCATTTTGAAAACGGCGTGTTTCTGTACGGCAGCCGCAAGGTGGCGAAGGTACGCGATGATTTCCTTCAGGCGCAGGCCGAATCGCACCAGATTACGGCAGAGGACTGCTATATGAATCCGGTGAAGCGGTTTATCTTCAGTATCTTCAGAATCTATGCGCCGCTCATGTGAGGCGGAAACCTGAAGAATCAGAATGGCGCCGGGGGCTGAACGCTCCGGCGCACAGGTACAGGCGGATCAGAACGCTCCGGCGCACAGGTACAGGCGGATCAGAGTGCTGCCGGAACAGCTGAGGCCCGGCATGCGGCGGCAGTGAATCGATACAGACAGGAGAGACGGACATGTGGATTGCAGATCAGTGGAAGGATTATGAAGTGCTGGACACCTCGGAGGGAGAAAAGCTGGAGCGATGGGGCAGCTATCTTCTGATTCGTCCGGATCCGCAGGTGATCTGGGATACAGAAAAGAAAGATCCGGGCTGGAGGAAGTTCAACGCCCGCTATCACAGAAGTCACAGCGGCGGCGGAGACTGGGAATTCCGCGATCTGCCGGAGCAGTGGACGATCGGATACAGGAATCTGACCTTTCATCTGAAACCTTTCAGCTTCAAGCACACGGGACTGTTTCCGGAACAGGCGGTGAACTGGGACTGGTGCGCGGAGCAGATCCGTTCGGAGATAAAAAGAAGAGAGCAGGCGGGCGACACGGATCCCGGAACGGGAAAGGTGCGTCCGGTGAAGGTACTCAACCTTTTTGCCTATACGGGCGGTGCGACGCTTTCCGCCGCGGCGGCCGGCGCGGCCGTCACCCATGTTGACGCATCGAAAGGCATGGTCGGATGGGCAAAGGAAAACGCGGCATCCTCGGGACTGTCGGACAGACCGGTCCGCTGGCTGGTGGATGACTGCACGAAATTTGTCGAGCGCGAGATCCGGCGCGGCCATCACTATGATGGCATCATCATGGATCCGCCGTCCTACGGCCGGGGGCCGAAGGGTGAGATCTGGAAGATGGAAGATAACATCTATCCGTTCATCCGGCTGTGCACGGAGATTTTTTCAGAGAAGCCGCTGTTCTTCCTGATCAACTCCTATACGACAGGTCTGGCGCCTTCCGTGCTGACGTATATGCTGGAGACAGCCCTGGCGGACTGGCACGGTCATGCGGTGTCATCCGAGATCGGTCTTCCCGTCAGGGATACCGGGCTGGTGCTCCCCTGCGGCTCCACGGGACGATGGACGCCTTCAGGTGCCGGGGACTGAACTTGACACGTCAGCGGCACAAGGATAAAATCAACTCCATGAATGGAGGACTGATATGAAAAAGCTTTCAAAGAACCTGATCAACATGATCGGCCTTCTGGTTCTGCTGATCCTGGTCTTTGCGGCCATCTATGTATATGGCGTTTATCATTTTTCAACCCATTTCTACACAGGTTCGAGTTTTGACGGACTGAATATCGGAGAAATGACGGCGGATGACGCAAAGTACGCGATACAGAATCAGATCCGTCACTATACGCTGACCTGTCATGAGCGCAACGGCCAGACGGATACGATCACCGGAGACCAGATCTATATGACCTACGACGATGACGGAACGATCGAACAGCTGCTGAAGGATCAGAATCCGAAGCTGTGGATTTTCTATCTCGGAAGGGGTATTTCGTACACCGGAACGGTCGGATTCACCTACGATAAGAATGCGATCGATACGGTCATGACAGGAATGAAGTGCTTCTCATCGGAGAACGATGTGGAGCCGACCAATGCGGAAATTGTCGATGACGGCACGGATTTTTCCATTTCGCAGGCGGACGAGGGTTCTTCTCTCGACAGAGACAAGACGAAACAGGCCATCATCACCGCCATCGAAAGCGGGGAGACATCCGTTGATTTTGACAAGCTCGGCCTGTACAAGACAACGACCGTCTCTGCCGATGATCCGGCGCTGGCAAAGCAGATTTCGACGATCAACGATATCCTGAGCACCTCGATCACGTATGATTTCGTGGACAGGAAGTTTACGCTGAACAAGAATAACCTGCATGATTATATCGTGCAGGATGCGGACGGAAACTATCAGCTCAGCAAGCCCAGAATCGCCGAATTCGTGGCCAACATGGCCTATGAGACGGATACCTACGGACTGCCGCACAAGTTCCGCACGACAAGCGGCGTGGAGATCACGCTGAACAAGGGCGGAGACTACGGATGGTGCATCAACCAGAACGCGACGACGCTGGATCTGTATAACGCCATCCTGAAAGGTGAAAGCGGAGAGAGAGAGCCGGTTTATCTGTACAGAGCACTCGACCGCTCCTCCAATGATATCGGTGATACGTATGTAGAGGTCTGCATCGAGAAACAGGAACTGTGGTGCTACCAGAACGGTACGCTTGTGCTGGATACATCAGTCATCACCGGAAACCACGCCGCCGGACAGGATACGCCGAACGGATGCGTATGGGCCATCGACGCCCATGAGTCGCCCGCGGTCTTCAGCGAGCACAACAACCTGACCGTGCAGTACTGGATGCCGTTCTACGATTCCTGCGGCATGCACGATGCGAAGTGGCGTACGGAAGCCATGTTTGATGACAAGACAACCTGGCTGAAAAACGGTTCCAATGGCTGTATCAACATGCGGCTGGAAGATGTGGCAAAGGTATTTGATGTCATGAATGTAGGATATCCCGTGATCATCTATTATTCTGAATCACAGGTTGCCGGCACGCAGCCGACCGGAACGGTCACACCGGGCTGATCTGACAGGGAAATACGGTTAACTGTTTATTCGGCCGGCAGTCACACGCAGGATCTGCACAGGACTGCCGGCTGCACTTTGATACTGAGGATCAGATTATCATGAAAATTGTTGTTCTTGCCGCCGGTACAAGTACCGAGCGGTCGGTATCCATCGTTTCCGGAACCGGTATCTGCAAAGCACTCCGGTCTCTCGGCCACAAAGCCATTCTGGTCGATGTGTTCTCCGGCTGGGCGGAGGCGAATCCGGAGACTGCCTTTGACGGAGACTACGATGTCGACGGGGCAGCGGCATATATTCACAGCTTTGACGCGCAGGTGGAAAAGGAGAAGAAGACACGCCGCAGATTTTTCGGGCCGAAGGTCATTGATCTCTGCCTCGCGGCTGATTTTGTCTTCATCACACTGCATGGTTCGAACGGAGAAGACGGAAGGGTTCAGGCCGCATTCGACCTGCTTGGCATCCGGTATACCGGTCCGGACTATATCAGCAGTGCCATTGCGATGGATAAATCGTACACGAAGAGAGTCTTTACCGGCGCCGGCGTGACGACACCGAAGGGCATCGTGATCACCAGAGAAGACGAGGGAAAGACAGCGGCGGATTTCGGCATGGAACTTCCTGTCATCATCAAGCCCTGCTGCGGAGGATCAAGCGTAGGTGTGACGATCTGCCACACGGAAGCTGATGTGGCCGCCGGTGAGAAGCTTGCGTTCTCACTGGAGGAAAATGCGGTGATGGAGGAGTTTATCGACGGCGATGAATTCACCTGTGCCGTGATCGACGGGAAGCCCTATCCCGTGGTTTCCATCGTGCCGAAGCAGGGATATTACGATTTCAGCAACAAATACAGGGCAGGCGCGACGGAAGAGATCTGTCCCGCCCGGATTCCCGATGAACTGACAAAGGAGATCCAGGATCTGGCCGTGAAGGCCTATCGTGCGATCGGACTGGAAGCCTATGCAAGGATGGATTTTCTGGTGAGAAAATCTGACCGGAAGGTTTACTGCATCGAGGCTAATACGCTGCCCGGTATGACACCGACGAGCCTTGTGCCCAGAGAAGCGGCAGCGGTCGGCATCGACTACGCGCATCTCTGCCAGCTGATGCTTGATGTATCTGCTGCGAAGTATGAAGGATGAATCAGAAAACTGATGATGAATGACATGCCGCATCCCGAGCTGATGATGCGGCATTTTCGTGCCCGGATGGAGGATCAGGATATGAGAAACATGACACTTGCGGCGATTACAGAAGCTGTGCACGGCACCTATGAGGGGCCTCTGGAACTGAAGGATCAGGAAGTGACAGCGGTTGTCACTGACAGCAGGAAAATCGAGAAGGGCTGTCTGTTTGCGGCGATCCGGGGCGAGAGAACGGACGGACACCGTTTTATTCCGCAGGTGATTGACAGCGGCGCGATGGCCGTACTGGCGGAACAGAGTCCAAAGAAGACGGAAGAAGAGTACGGCAGGCCGTCCGGCGGCAGAACCGTACCCACCATTGTCGTCGATTCCGTCCTTCAGGCACTGAAGGACGCGGCGGAATATTACCGCGCACAGTTTCACATTCCGGTTGTCGGCATCATCGGCAGCGCAGGAAAGACCAGCACGAAGGAGATGACGGCCGCCGTGCTCGGGGCGCATTACCGCGTGCTGAAGACCGAGGGCAATTTCAACAATGAACTCGGCGTGCCGATGACGATTTTCCGCCTCCGGGAGGAGCATGAGATTGCCGTGATCGAGATGGGCATCAGCCATTTCGGCGAGATGCACCGTCTGGCAAAAATCGTCCGCCCCGACACGGTTGTGATGACGAACATCGGTACGGCGCATCTGGAATTCCTGAAAACGAGGGACGGGATTCTGAAGGCCAAGTCCGAGGTATTTGACTATTTCAGGTCCGACGGTCATATCATCCTGAACGGCGACGATGACAAACTGTCCGGCATCGAAGAAAAAAACGGCGTTACAC
>ONOC01000086.1 GCA_900319355.1 uncultured Eubacteriales bacterium
AGCGTAACCTTGCATCCGATCGGCATACCCTCACGGATCTTGAAGTTTGCAACGGATTTCTTGGCTTTTGTAATAACAGGCTTCTGACCGGAGATCTTCTCCAGATCAGATACAGCGGAGTCGAGAACCTTTGCGTTCTCCTTAGCTTCACCTACACCCATGTTAATAACGATCTTTGCGAGTTTCGGCACTTCCATCGGGTTCTTGTAGTTGAACTTTTTGGTAAGAGCATCAACGATGGTATTATCATATAATTCTTTATATCTGCTCATCTGTTATGCCTCCCTCAGTCGATCGCTTCTCCGGTCGTCTTCGCGACACGGATCTTCTTGTCTCCGTCAAATCTGTATCCGATACGGGTAACTTTGCCGTCTTTCAGATACATGACATTGGAAATGTCAAGCGGAGCTTCTCTGTTTACAATTCCGCCCTGCTGATTAGCAGCGCTCGGCTTTACACTCTTGGTAACCATATTCACGCCCTCGACAAGGACTTTGTGATCCTTCTCGTAAACGCGGATTACCTTACCCTCTTTGCCTTTATCCTTACCGGCGATTACACGGACGGTATCGCCTTTTCTGATTTTAACTGACATAGACGTCCTCCCTTATAATACTTCCGGAGCAAGAGAAACGATCTTCATGAACTTCTTATCTCTCAGCTCACGGGCTACCGGTCCGAAAATACGGGTTCCCTTCGGGTTGTTGTCGTCCTGGATGATAACGGCTGCGTTCTCATCGAATTTGATGTAGGAGCCGTCTTTTCTGTGTACGCCCTTGACGGTACGTACGACAACAGCCTTGACTACATCGCCCTTCTTTACAACGCCGCCTGGTGTGGCGTCTTTAACGGCAGCAACGATCACATCGCCGATATTTGCATATCTTCTGGTAGAGCCGCCCATAACACGGATGCAAAGGATTTCTTTCGCACCGGTGTTATCAGCAACTTTAAGTCTTGTTTCCTGCTGTACCATTGTGGTTCCTCCTTTGACAGTCCCTGATTATTTAGCTCTCTCGATAATCTCGACCAGTCTCCATCTCTTGTCCTTGGAAAGCGGTCTGGTCTCCATGACACGTACGGTGTCACCCTCATGGCACTCATTGTTCTCATCATGTGCCTTGAGCTTGTATGTCTTCTTTACAATCTTCTTGTAAATCGGATCTGCAACATGGTCCTCGATTGCAACGGTGATTGTTTTGTCCATCTTATCGCTGACAACCTTGCCGACACGTGTTTTTCTCAAATTACGTTCTTCCACGATTTTTCTCCTTTCAATCGCTTACGGATAAACCGTGATCAGTCAGCGGCCTTTGCGTTCTGAGCCATGACGGTGGAGATTCTTGCGATGTTTCTGCGAACCTCACGGATACGTGCCGTGTTGTCAAGCTGGTTCGTTGCGTTCTGGAATCTCAGGTTGAAAAGTTCCTTCTTGGCAGCGCTGAGCTCTTCGCTGAGCTCTGCTGCGGATTTCGTTCTGAGGTCTTCTGTATATTTCTTACTCTTCACTTGAATCACCGCCTTCTGTCTTTTCACGGGGGATGATCTTGCAGGTGCACGGAAGTTTGTGCATGGCAAGACGAAGTGCCTCTTTTGCATCCTCATCGGTTACTCCGCCGATTTCGAAAAGAACACGTCCCGGTTTAACAACTGCTACCCAGTACTCTACGGAGCCTTTTCCGGAACCCATTCGGGTCTCAGCCGGCTGAGCCGTAACAGGCTTGTCAGGGAAAATCTTGATCCATACTTTGCCGCCACGTTTTACGTAACGGGTCATGGCAACACGGGCTGCCTCGATCTGGTTGGACTTGATCCAGCAGGGCTCGGTAGCTACAAGACCGTAATCACCGTAAGTAACGGTATTGCCCTTCAGTGCTTTTCCTCTTAAGGAACCGCGGAACTGTTTTCTGTGTTTTACTCTCTTAGGCATTAACATGATTACTGTTCACTCCCTTCCCTGTTCTTCTTGGTCGGAAGTACTTCACCGTTGTAGATCCAGCACTTTACGCCGACTTTTCCGTACTGTGTATCAGCTTCAGCGAAGCCATAGTCAATATCGGCACGAAGTGTCTGCAGCGGGATGGTTCCGTCACTGTAGAACTCTCTGCGGGCAATATCAGCTCCGCCGATACGGCCGGAGATGCTTGTCTTGACTCCCTTTGCGCCTGCACGCATGGTTCTCTGCATGGCAGATTTCATGGCACGGCGGTAAGAAACACGGTTCTCAAGCTGAAGAGCGATGTTCTCTGCTACGAGCTGAGCATCGCGGTCAGGTCTTCTGACCTCCTTGATATCAACAACAAGCTTCTTGTCTGTGAACTTTTTCAGTTCTTTCTTAACTTTCTCGATTTCAGCGCCGCCCTTACCGATCACGATGCCGGGCTTTGCTGTGAAGATCGTGATTTTTACACGATCAGATGCTCTCTCAATCTCAATATTGGAAACACCAGCGGTGTAAAGTCTCTTCTTCAGGAACCTGCGGATCTGATAATCTTCTGCAAGGTTGTCTGCGAAATCCTTCTCAGCATACCAGTTGGAGTTCCAGTCTTTGATAACACCGACTCTTAAACCGACCGGATTAACTTTCTGTCCCATGCTTTTCCTCCTTACCTTTCATCCAGAACAACAGAGATATTGGTGAGCTGATGCTCAATCCTGTACGCACGGCCCTGAGCTCTCGGATGAATTCTCTTGAGCGTGCCTGCTCTGTTCGCGAAGCACTCAGCGATATAAAGGTTGCTTCTGGAAAGACCGTTGTTGTTCTCAGCATTTGCGATTGCGGATTCCAGAATTTTTTTGATAACTGAGGAAGCATATCTCGGGCTGTAGGCAAGAATACCGAGAGCGGTCTCTACATCCTTGCCGCGAATAGCATCCAGTACATAGCAGGCTTTCTGCGGGCTGATTCTTGCATAAGACAGCTTTGCAGAAGGTCTGTTATCTTTCTTTTCATTTCTTTCACGTTTAATCTGGCTTCTATGTCCTTTTGCCATGATAATTGAACCTCCTTTCGTTCACCTTTTCCTTACTGAACGGCTGACTTCTTCTCGTCTTTGCCGTGTCCTCTGAAGGTTCTGGTCTGAACAAACTCACCGAGCTTGTGTCCGACCATATCCTCCGTGATGTATACCGGGACATGTTTTCTTCCGTCATGAACTGCAATGGTCAGTCCGACGAAACTCGGGAAAATGGTGGAACGACGGGACCATGTCTTGATCACTGTCTTGTCATCAGCCTTGACAGCTGCATCTACTTTCTTTAACAGACTCTCATCGGCAAACGGGCCTTTTTTTAATGAACGAGCCATCGTTTATCCTCCTTATAACGTCTTGCCGTTTCTGCGGCGAACAATCAGTTTATTAGATGCTTTTTTATGCTTCCTTGTCTTCAGGCCCATAGCAGGCTTGCCCCACGGAGTGCAGGGACCAGGACGTCCGACAGGAGCCTTGCCTTCGCCGCCGCCGTGCGGGTGATCGTTCGGGTTCATAACGGAACCGCGGACGGTAGGACGGATACCCATATGACGGGTTCTTCCTGCTTTACCGATATTTACAAGGTTGTGCTCACCGTTTCCGATGATGCCGATCGTTGCGCGGCATTCAATCGGAACCATACGCATCTCTCCGGACGGAAGACGAAGCGTTGCATAACCGCCTTCCTTTGCCATCAGCTGAGCGCCGGCGCCGGCAGAACGAACCAGCTGGCCGCCTTTGCCCTTGTGAAGCTCGACGTTGTGCACCATGGCACCGATCGGTACGTTAGCGAGCGGCATGCAGTTGCCGGGACGAACCTCGGCATTGGAGCCGTTCATTACCTTCATACCAACCTGAAGGCCATCCGGTGCGAGGATATATGCCTTCTCGCCGTCTGCGTAGCAGATCAGCGCGATATTTGCGGTGCGGTTCGGGTCATACTCGATGGCCTTTACCACTGCCGGAATATCATCTTTGTATCTCTTGAAGTCGATGATTCTGTATTTTCTTCTGTTTCCGCCGCCGTGATGTCTCACGGTGATTTTACCCTGGTTATTACGTCCTGCGTTCTTCTTGAGTGATACGGTCAGGGATCTCTCCGGAACGGTCTTGGTGATCTCGGCGAAATCAGAGCCCGTCATGTTTCTTCTGGACGGTGTATATGGGTTGTAGCTCTTGATTCCCATAACAATAAATCTCCTTTCGATGTTTGGTATCGCGCGTCTCCGCGCCTAGACTGAAGGATCAGAGTCCCTCAAAGATTTCGATGTCCTTGCTGTCCTCAGTAAGGGTTACAACAGCTTTCTTGGTGGCTGCGGTCTTACCAAAGGTATATCCGCGGCGCTTTGTTTTGCCGTCGTAATTGACAGTGTTGACTTTGGCTACCTTTACGCCGTCAAACATCTTCTCAACTGCTTCCTTGATCATGGTCTTGTTCGCATCCGGATGAACGAGAAATGTGTATTTCTTTTCGCCCATCATGCCCATGCTCTTCTCGGTGATTACCGGACGGATGATTACGTCATAATACTGAATGGCTGCCATTATGCGTACACCTCCTCGATCGTCGCAACGCTGCTCTTTGTAGCGATGACGGTGTTGTATTTCAGAAGGTCATATACATTGATGGTCTCCGGGGAAGCTGTCTCAACTCCCTCAAGGTTTCTCGCGGAAATCACAGCGTTATCGCTGTCCTTGCCGACGATGACCAGAGCATTGTCAACCTTCAGTGCATCCAGAACTTTCTTCATGTCCTTTGTCTTCGGAGCATCGAACTTCAGCTCGTCAAGAACGAGGAATCTGTTGTCCTGAACCTTGCTTGTCAGAACCGACTTCAGAGCGGCTCTCTTCTCCTTCTTGTTCATCTTGAAGGAATAATCACGCGGTACCGGAGCGAATACCACACCGCCGCCGGTCCACTGTGCTGCTCTCGTGGATCCCTGACGTGCATGGCCGGTGCCCTTCTGTCTCCAGGGCTTTCTTCCGCCGCCGCTTACCTCAGAACGGGTCTTTGCCTTCTGTGTACCCTGACGGTTGTTTGCAAGCTGCAGAACGACCGCCTGATGTACCAGGTTCTCTTTGATCTCTGCGCCAAAAATCTCATCGGAAAGGTCCATGGTTCCGACTTCCTGGCCTTCCATATTGTAAACAGATACGTTTGCCATCTGTAAGTCCTCCTTTCGCGCTCAGATCAGGCCTTGACGGACTCTTTGATGGTGATCAGAGATTTCTTTGATCCCGGAACGGAGCCCTTCACAAGAAGCAGATTGTTTTCAGCATCAACTTTAACGATCTCAAGGTTCTGAACGGTGGCCTTCACATGGCCCATATGACCCGGCATGTGCTTGCCCGGGAATACTCTCGACGGATCGGAGCAGGAACCGTTTGAACCGGCATGACGATGATATTTGGAACCATGAGCCATCGGTCCTCTGGACTGTCCGTGTCTGCGGATCGCGCCCTGGAATCCTTTGCCCTTGGTGATCGCGGTAGCGTCTACATGATCGCCGTCCGCGAAGATGTCAGCTTTGATCTCCTGCTTTACCTGATAATCTGCCGCATTTTCAAAACGGAACTCTCTCAGATATCTCTTGTAAGGTGCCTCAGCCTTGTCGAACTGTCCCTTGCGGGGCTTGTTCACCAGCTTCTCGCGGATATCGCCGAAGCCAACCTGTACGGCTTCATAGCCGTCATTCTCCGTGGTCTTGACCTGTGTAACTACGCAGGGGCCGGCCTGAAGAACGGTAACCGGAACGGAATTTCCGTTTTCGTCGAAAATCTGAGTCATTCCGACTTTCGTTGCCAAAATCGCTTTCTTCATTTGCTTTCCTCCTACAGCGGAGCACGGATCCCGTGCTCATGTGTTCTTTTCAGCGGAACAGGCGCCGCAGCGCGGCGTGTTCATGAAAAGCCATGAAATAAGTAACTGTCCGCAGATACCGATTACTTTGTCTTCATCTTGATATCTACGTACACGCCGGCAGGCATTTCCAGACGTGACAGTGCATCTACTGTCTTCTGGGTCGGGCTCATGATATCAATCAGTCTCTTGTGGGTTCTCTGCTCGAACTGCTCACGGGAGTCTTTGTACTTATGTACAGCGCGAAGGATGGTAACTACTTCCTTTTTTGTAGGAAGCGGAACCGGTCCGCTGACTACCGCACCCGTCTTCTTGACGGTGTCGATGATTTTCGCTGCAGATGCATCAACTAACTGATGATCGTAAGCCTTGAGTGTGATTCTCATTACCTGTTGACTTGCCATAAAAAAAGTCGCCTCCTTATTCGTACTCTTTTGATAGCACGGCGGTGGTGACTGTACACATGTCCGTGTGTGTCGGTCATCAGAACATACCGACGCGATACACACGCTGTTTCCGCCTGAACGGCGGACTAAATTGTACAGTGACGATTCGCCTGTATCTGGACAAGACATTTGCTCCGCATAAGTTACCAGCCGTGGGAATGACTGCAATCTTATGCTTCATCGCTTTTTGTCACAACATGCTCATTATACGCATGCATTCAGCATAATGCAAGAATTTTTTTCAAAATTTTTGGATAATTTTTGGATAAGTTTATACTGTATTAAGCCGTCGACACGCAGACAGTTTTTGGGCATGCGAAGCATGCACAGAAAACTGTATGCGTGATCGACGCAAACATGTATGAGCACGAAGTGACGCGATAGCGGCACGGAAGTGCGA
>ONOC01000088.1 GCA_900319355.1 uncultured Eubacteriales bacterium
TTGTGAGGATCACCGCGTGTCCTTTCTTTCCCGGCCCGATGGAGCCGTACTGCGCGTCCTCCCGGATGCTTTTCGCCGGATTCGCAGTCGCGCTTGCGACGGCTGTCTCCAGCGGAATCCCCATTTCGAGCACCGCATTTCGCAGGCAGTCCATCAGGTTACTGACGGATCCGGCGAGATGGCCGTCCGACACCAGCCGGCACTCCCGCCCTTTCTTCTCCACCGTCTGCCCGCCGAGATCATACCGCCCGTCCGGCATCCCCGTCGACCGGAGGCTGTCGCTGATGAACACGATCCGCTCCGATCCGAACATCCGGAGCGCGTTCCGGACCGCGGAGGGGTGAACGTGAATCCCGTCGCAGATCAGCTCCGCGTCCACAGCCGGCGTATCCGCTGCCGCGCCGATCACCCCCGGAGCCCGGTGCAGCATGTCCGGCATCGCATTATACAGATGCACCACATGCGAGGCACCCGACCGGAACGCCCGGAGCGCCGTTTCGTAGTCCGCATCCGTATGCGCCAGCGAAATGCCGGTTTTTGCCGAAATCCGCCGGATAAATTCCTCCGCCTCCGGGTTTTCCTCCGGTGCGACGCCGATATATCTGACCAGTCCGCCGGAAGCGTCTATCAGCTGTTCCGCAAGATTCACATCGCAGGCCCGGATATATTTTTCGTTCTGCGCGCCTTTCCGCACCCGGCTGATAAACGGTCCTTCCATATTGAATCCGATGAGGTCCGCGCAGTCAGCCCGTCCCGCGTTTCTTTCTGAAAATGCATGCCCCCGCCGGAGGATGCTGCAGAGACGTTCCTCCGGCAGCGTCAGCGTGGCAGGGCAGATCGCGGTAATGCCCTCCCGCGCTTCGTATGCCGCAATTTTCCGGAACGCCTCGTCCGTGTCGTCGCTGACATCAGCTCCGACGGCCCCGTGAAAGTGGATATCGACAAGGCCCGGTATCAGGTAATTTCCTCCTGCGTCGAGCGCCGGTTCCCCCGCCTCCGGTTCAATGGTCCGGCCGTCAAGCCGGACCTCTGTGAAGATTCCGTTCCGGATCCTGGCCGAACCGGTGTGAAAACGGCAGTCTGAAGCAAAGATCAGCGCATGATTGATGACCATAGAAGACAGCTCCTTATTCTGAAAAAGCCATCTGATCAGATGACAGACGGCTTTTTTCCATTATTCAACGCTCTCAGTGAATCGTCATGAAGAGCTTCCCGTTCTTTCCGGTTCTGGCTCATATATTCATTATAGATAACATCAATAATCAGAAGAAGCGGCAGCTGAGGAGAAATCGTATTGCCCGTTTCCAGATACTGCGAGTACGCGGAGATGACGACCTCGTCACAGAAATCCCGGAAAAAGATGCGGTCCGTCGTCGTCACCAGAACAGTCTTCGCTCCTCTCCGGTGCGCTTCCTGAAGTGCATACAGCACGGCGTCAGTCTGCCCACTCACGCTGAACCCGATCATAAGGCAATCCGGATTCAGAAAGATGGCCTGCATTTTCATGCGGTCCGCATCGGTCAGGGAATCAATATCGACTCCGATTCTCATGAACCGGCTTTCCATCTCCGTGGCGGCCAGACCGGAGCTTCCGCGCCCGCACACAATGATCCGTTTGTAATCATTGAAATACTGCACGATCCTCGCGATCTGCGCCTCGTTCATTACGTTGCAGGTCTTGGTCAGCAGATCCTGATAGCTTTCTATGACAGTCTTCGTACTGACCGAAATATCCCGGTCCTCTCCATTCAGTGATTCCCGATACTGGAAAACGAACTCCCGGTATCCTTTATAGCCGCATTTTTTCGCGAATCGGGAAACCGATGCCTCCGAAACATACAGGCTGTCCGCAATCGTTTTAACCGAAAAATCTCCGTCTTTCTGATTCTTAAGAAAAAAATCTCCGATTGTTTTTTCCGCTGTTGTAAAATCATTGTAGCGCTCACGAATCACGGCTTGAACTGACTTATGATAGAATGCCATAGACGTCCCCTCATTGGCCGCTTTCTGTATGAAAGAAGTTTCATGATGGGGCTGCCGATCAGCCAGAACGCCATGTCACTTTTTATACAGTCAGCCGCTCTTCTCTGAAATGATAAAATGCGCCCAGCATTCCGGCCTGATTCTGATGCACAGCCGGGCGTAATTCCGTATGAGTCCTGACAGCCGGAACGAGATTCTGGTCCATCGCGCAGCGGATTTTGGGAAGAAGATAGTTCGCCTGTGCCATGATCCCTCCGCCAAGCACGACGACCTCCGGGTTAATGATATAACACAGGTTCGCAAGTCCTGCTCCTATATTCTCGCACATTCTGTCGACTTCTTCCACACACACCGCATCTTCTTTTAATATTCCTTCAAATATACGTTTGCCGTCCCAGGCGCTGCACGGCCCAGAAGTCGTCTGTCCGGATTCTGTCCTCGTGTCTGCCTGTTTTCTCGCCGTCACTCTCCGGACAAGAGCCGCCGTGGAACAGTCGGCTTCAAACGTAGCGGGACCAAATTTCAGGTATCCTACGGATCCGGCTGAGCAGCCGCATCCGTGCAGCACCTTTCCGTCAATGATGATGCACCCGCCGACCCCGGTTCCGATCGTCAGGCACAGCACAGGATTTTTTCCTGCCGCGGCTCCGGATCCGTACTCGGCAAGTCCCGCACAGTAAACATCGTTCTCCACCGAGCACGGCATCCGGAATCTCTGTTCCAGACTCCGCTTCCATTCTACGCCTGTATAATCTGGAATGTTGTCATTCGCATGAATAATCTTCCCTTCCGACGGATCAACCATCCCCGCCGTCGAAAGACAGATGCCTTCGATCTGATAGCCTTTGGAGAAAATCTCCGAAGCAATCTCTTCCACCCGCGACACGATGGCCGGACCGCCCCGCTCCGAATGCGTGGCCGTCTGATCCTTCATGACAAAGACCTCTTCACTGGTCACGATCCCATATTTGATTGCGGTCCCGCCAATGTCGAAGCACAGATATTCACTCATCTTTCTTTTAATCCGCCCATGCCGTTGTCGTGAATCGCGTCACGTATCATGCGCGCCGCCTCCTCCACAACAGGGCGATCCTCCGGGACAAGTTCCGTCAGAGGCGCTCTCACGCTTCCGATATCCAGATGCTCATTGATTCTGAGAATTTCCTTGATCACGGCGTACATGTTCCCGTGAGCTGAGCACATTTTGTAGATGATGGAATCAGCCGCGTTCTGCACCTTGCGGGCAGCGGCTATGTTTCCCTGCGCAAGCAGTTCATTCATTCTCAGAAACAGCTCCGGCATGACCGCATAAGTCCCGCCGATGCCGCCGTCCGCGCCGATCACGCGCCCGCTGATAAACTGTTCATCCGGTCCGTTCATCACAATATGACCTTCGCCGCCCTCTGCCTTGAACATCTGGATATCCTGAGTCGCCATAGACGAATTTTTCACTCCGATGACCATCGGATTTTTCAGCATGGTGCGATACAGGGGGAGCGTCAGGGCCGTTCCCGCAAGCTGCGGTATATTATAAATGATGAACGGCGTGTGCGGTGCCGCCGCGGAAATGTCATTCCAATACTTCGCGATGGCATATTCCGGCAGATGGAAGTAAATGGGCGGGATCGCGGCAATGGCGTCAACGCCCTGTCCCTCCGCATGAGCGGCGAGTTCTCGGGAATCCTTTGTATTGTTGCACGCAACATGCGCGATCACAGTCAGCTTTCCGCCCACCGCTTTCATGACATTTTCAAGCGTCTTTTTTCGATCCTCGACGCTCTGATAAATGCACTCGCCCGATGAGCCTCCCACGTATAGTCCCTTCACGCCTTTTGCCAGCAGATGCTTCGCCAGCGCCTGCGTGCGCTCTGCACTGATCTCTCCCTGCTCGTCATAGCAGGCATAGAACGCCGGGAACACCCCCTGAAATTTCGTCACATCCAGCATCGATTCATCCTCCGTTCATTCGCTGTTCAATTCTCACAGGCACTGTCGCATTTCAGAAATTCGGCGTTTCTGACGCTGGCAGGCATTTTTCCTCTGAAAAAATCTTCTATATTTTCCGCCATGATCTTCTGAGATCTCACTCCGCTCTCAAACGATTCAGCTCCCATGTGGGATGAAATGAACACATTGTCCATCTTCATCAGCTCATTTCCTTCTTCCGGCGGTTCATGTGTCAGCACATCCAGTCCGGCCGCAGCAATCCGTCCCGATTTCAGAGCGGACACAAGATCCGCCTCGTTCACGACGTCTCCCCGGCAGGTATTAATCAGATAGGAGCCTTTTTTCATCAGGCCGAAGAGCGAGGCGTCAATGCTCCCCTTTGTTTCCGGCGTACTCGGGATATGGAGACTGACAATATCGCTTTCCGAAAAGAGCATCTCCGCCGATTTCACCAGTGTGACATTTTCGTCATCTACGGAAGATATGAATGGATCATACGCCAAAATTTTCACCCGGAAACCTTTCAGCATACGGGCTAGATTTCTCGCTACTCTTCCGAATCCCATCAGTCCCACGGTCTTGCCGTCCAGTTCTGTACCCGTGATCGTGGCCGGCCAGATCCCGTTTTTCACGCCGCTGACGCAGGGAACAAATTTTCTTCCGACATTCAGGATGTGCAGGAGCGCAACTTCCGCCACAGAAGCGGCATTCGCGCCCGGAACATTGGCCACTGCGATTCCATGCCGGCCCGCCGCCTTCAGGTCAATCGTGTCGAGTCCCGTCCCATATTTCTGAATGAATCTAACTTTTCCCTCGACGGCCGCAAGTTTTTCCTCGTCCCACCGTTCCATTGCCGCAACGACGGCATCTGCTCCGGCCGCATGCCGAAGAATCTCCTCCGTATTGCCCGCCGGCACGCTGACAGCCTCCGTCTCAAATCCGGATGTCTCAAGATGCTCGAGCAAATAACGGATATCCACCTTCTGCGGATCAAAATCAATCCATACTTTCATATTGTCTCCTATAAAACCGGAGCGCCGTCTGACGCTCCGGTATCTTCTCTTCTTTCAGTCATCCCACCTGATCCTGAAAGTCCTCGATGCTGCTGACCATCTGGCTGAGCGCGTCATCGATGCTTGAAGCACCTGTCGCCACCTGATTGAACAGTTTCCCCACCGGAAACGTGAAGTAATGCTTTGCCGCGACAGCACGTCCCTTGATGGACTCGACCGGATAGCCGTAATAGCCCTTCGCATTCTCCACATACTTCATGACCTGTGCGTTCACTTCATCGTCGGTCCATGTCGGATTGGAGTTCGCGTCTTCAAAGGCCGGTGCGAAAATCGGCGCAACACTTTCCATGTAGCTGTCATACCAGTCTTTGTCCACCATATAGCGGATCACGTCAGATGCAAGCTCCGTGTCTTTGCATGTGTTCATAATGCTGAATCCGACCGGGAAACTCATAAATACGCTGTTATCGCTGCCAGCCGGCGGAGCCAGAACCGCTGTATTCTCAAGGAGCTCCTTGTACTGGTCATCCCCCTTCATCGCGTTGTACAGGGTCGGCGCATTGAACACGATTCCCGTTCGCCCGGCAAGATAGGATCCGTTATTTCCGCCTGAATCCCATGTCGAGGAGTCCGGCGGAATCACTCCGTCTTTGTACAGCTGGGCCCAGTTCTCCACGCATTTCCTGATCACATCATTATCCGCCGTAATATTTCCGTCCTTGTCGAAGAGATAACCGCCTTCATTCCAGCAGTACTGGCGGAGCGTGTTCTCATCGTCATCATCATTTTCACCGCAGCCCATGCCAAGACCGTAAAAGTCATGGTCCGGGTCACTGATCGCTTTTGCGTCGGCGAACACGTCCTCCCACGTGGACGGCATCTCGCTGATTCCGGCCTCCTTCAGCTTATCCTTTCTCACAAACATCAGGCAGGACGTGCTGTCAAACGGAACATAATAATTCACACCATCAATCTGGGTGCCGGCCTTGAATGACTCAATATACGGACGATCCTTATCGATTTCTTCGACCAGTGATGTCACATCAAGGCAGGGAATGTTCGGATAGTAATTCAGAACTTTTGTTGTACTTGACGAGATGATATCCGGAACACCCTGTCCCGCTTCGATCGCCGCATTCAGCTTGGTCATGAAATCCGTCGCACCGATCTGTTCGATATGGACCGTCACGCCTTTTTCTTCGCCATACTGCTTAAATCTCGCCTCCATCTGTGCGTTGGCTTCATCACTGAAAATCTTTTCCATCCATATGGTAATTTCCCCGCCTGATGAAGCACTGCTGTCAGCGACAGCGCATACACTGCT
>ONOC01000091.1:0-1490 GCA_900319355.1 uncultured Eubacteriales bacterium
CGTTCGCCACACTCGCACACTTCGTGAGCGGATGTGGCTCACTGCTCGCGTAAATTCGTCCTTTCAATTTCCTGAAGGGTAGAGTATAATATTCAGGTCTGCAGGGCGCCGTTCAGCGTTCTGTGGTATGAAAAAAGTAAAGGGGTTTTATCATGAGCCAGGAAAAAGTTGACGAGTACAAAAAAGAGAAACAGAACCGCAGCAAGATCATGAAGAAGGAGAAGTTTGAGCGTCGTCTCGGACTTACCATTACACTGGTTCTGCTGGCAGCCCTGATTGGCTGGTTCTGCTGGGCAGTATATGGAAATGCGAAGGCAACAGCGGAGGCAAATGCTGATCCGGTGACAACGGAACTTGATCTCAGCATGGTTGAATCTTATCAGACGCAGCTTTCAAATTACGCAGATTCCTCATCCGGGGATACCGCTTCTGAAAGCGGGGCTTCAGACGAGAGCGTAACAGCCGCAGATTTATCTGCGGACAGCGCATCAGAGAGCACATCGGCGGCAGGTACATCCGCAGATACACAGACCGTCAGCAGTGCAAGCTGAAAATCTGATATGAAATGAATACCGTGAAGGAGCTTTCTTCTGAGGAAGGCTCCTTTTTCATTTTCAGGAAGCCTTCTTTTATTCTATGAAGAAAATATATGAAAAACGCCGGCCCTCAGCGGACCGGCGTTTCCATCTTCTCATTTACGATAGAACTGATTGTGCAATACACTTGATGTCATGTCTGAATACAAATATGCTTTATATTAAAACAATGGTCCTCAAAATACTGAACAAGATTCTTTCGATCATGAATGGTGTGGCAATGATTGTCTGGTTTCAATTACAGCTTTACAACGTTAGCAGCCTGCATGCCCTTCGGACCCTGTACAAGGTCATAAGAAACAGCCTGGCCTTCATCCAGAGACTTGAATCCTTCGCCCTGAATTGCTGAAAAATGAACGAATACATCCTTTCCGTCTTCGCCGGTGATGAAGCCGTAACCCTTTTCAGCGTTGAACCATTTTACAGTTCCCTTGTTCATTTTAAGTACCTCCAATTGGCTTAAAAAATAAATAATAATAAGTCGACAAATTCATTTCATCGACGTCTGTAATTATAGATTTACCCTCCCTGATTGTCAACATAAACACTTCCCGATTTCACGGTTTTCTTGAAATTGCAGGCATGATTTTGTATACTTTACTGTATTAAGCCGTCGACACGCATACAGTTTTCGGGCATGCGAAGCATGCACAGAAAACTGTATGCGTGATCGACGCAAACATGTATGAGCACGAAGTGACGCGATAGCGGCACGGAAGTGCGAATACATGTGACAGCTGCGAAAGTTGCGAAGCAACGAAGCAGCTGGCTTAATACAGTAAGTGACACAGATATATCGACGCAAACATGTATGAGCACGAAGTGACGCGATAGCGGCACGGAAGTGCGAATATGCGCGGGCAGTGAGCCGCATCCGCACACACGAAGTGTGAT
>ONOC01000091.1:1506-7116 GCA_900319355.1 uncultured Eubacteriales bacterium
TGATGCGGTGAGGCGAACGCCGCGTCAGACCGACGAAGTCGGTCACCTGTAGCGACGCGAAAGCACGCAGTGCGAAGCGGCGCGTGGACTTATACAGTAAGTGACACAGAAATATCGACGCAAACATGTATGAGCATGGAGCTTTGCGAAGCAAATATGAAAACAATACTGATTAAAAACGGACGTGTCATCGATCCGGCTGCCGGACTGGACGGGATCTGTGACGTATACCTGAAGGACGGCAAAGTAGCGCGCGTTGCGAAGAATATCCGAAGAAAAGCGGATGTGACGCTGGACGCATCGGGATACTGGGTTATGCCCGGTCTGATTGACATGCATGTGCATCTCAGAGACCCGGGACAGACGGAGAAGGAGGACGTGACGAGCGGCTCCAAAGCGGCGGCCAAAGGCGGCTTTACGACGATCGTTGCCATGCCGAATACGAAGCCTGTGATCGATTCCCCTGACCGTGTGGACTATGTGATGAATAAGGCGAAGCATACTTCACCGATTCATGTACTGCAGGCGGGGTCAGCCACTGTCGGAGAAAAAGGCGAAGAACTTTCTGACATCGCGGGCATGGTGAAGGCCGGAATTCCCGCAATCAGCGAAGACGGCCGTTCCGTCATGAATGCAAAAATCTGCCGCGACGCCATGAAGGCCGCCGCGTCTTTTCATATCCCGTTTCTGGATCACTGTGAGGACAGGAGTCTGGTGAACGGCGGCTGTGTCAACGAAGATGAGATCTCCAGACGGGAAGGTCTGCCGGGCATCACCAACAGCGTGGAAGACGTGATCGTTGCCCGGGATATTCTGCTTGCCCGCGAAACGGGTGTCCATCTGCATCTCTGTCACTGCTCCACAAAGGGAAGCTATGAGATGCTGAAGATCGCAAAGGAAAAAGGAATTGACGTATCGGGGGAGGTTTGCCCGCATCATTTCACGCTGACAAGCAGCGACCGCGTGCCCGGTGACACGAATTACAAGATGAATCCGCCGCTCCGCACGGAGGAGGACCGCGAAGCTCTGAGGAACGGTCTCGCCGAGGATGTTTTTGAGGTGATCAGCACGGATCATGCGCCTCATACCAGAAGGGACAAAGAACTGCCGATCACGACGGCGCCGTTTGGCATCACGGGGCTGGAGACTTCGGTTGCGCTCACCATTTCGGAGCTGGTGAAACCGGGCATCATCACCCCTCTTCAGATGGCGGCGAAGATGAGTGCGAATCCGGCTAAAATCCTCCATCTCGAGGGCAGAGGCACGCTTGCCGAGGGCAGTGAGGCAGATGTGACGGTGATCGATCCGGAAAGAGTCAGCACCATCGATACCTCAGAATTTGTTTCCAGAGGAAAGAATACGCCGTTTAACGGCAGAACCGTGACAGGCATGGTGCTTGTGACGATCTGCGGAGGAAATATTGTCTGTCGCGAAGGGAGACCTGTATATGATTGACGATCTGATCAGAAAAATTAAGGAAAAGAAGGCACCGGTTGTGGTTGGTCTGGACCCGAATCTGAGCTATGTGCCGGAATCGATTCAGAAGAAAGCGTTTATCGAATTCGGCGAGACACTGGAGGGCGCTGCCGAGGCGATCTGGGAATACAACAAGGGAATCATTGACGCGGTATATGATCTGATTCCGGCGGTGAAGCCGCAGATTGCCATGTATGAGCAGTACGGCATTCCCGGTCTGGTCTGCTTCGAGAGAACCATTTCCTACTGCCAGAGCAAGGGGCTTTCCGTGATCGGAGATGTCAAGAGAGGTGATATCGGTTCTACTTCCGAGGCCTATGCGGTTGCGCATCTGGGTCACACAAAGGTCGGCAAAAATGAGCTGACCTGCTTCCATGAGGATTTTGCTACAGTGAATCCGTATCTCGGAAGCGACGGTGTGCGTCCCTTTTTGAATATCTGCAGGAAAGAAGGAAAGGGGATTTTTATCCTCGTCAAGACATCGAATCCTTCGAGCGGGGAGTTTCAGGACCGCTTGGTTGACGGACGTCCGCTGTATGAGCTGGTCAGTGAAAAGGTCCATGAGTGGGCAGACGCCATGGGCAGGGGAGAATTCGGCTATTCCGGGATCGGCGCCGTGGTCGGTGCGACATACCCGGAGCAGGGCGCTGCCCTGAGAAAAATCATGCCTGACAGCTATATCCTCGTTCCCGGTTACGGTGCGCAGGGCGGAAAAGGCGAAGATCTGACAGGATTTTTCAACGAAGACGGACTCGGAGCAATCATCAACAGTTCGCGCGGCATCATCTGTGCCTATCAGCAGGATAAATACTCTGATTATGGTGCAGACAGATATGCGGAGGCTTCCAGAGCTGCCGTGCTCGACATGATTGCCGATATTAACGGAGCGCTCGGCCGTGACGCCTGAAGATGACCGGCGTACCTGCCGGCCCATCCCTGGCGGAAAGGAACAAAATGAAGACAAAAACGGAAGCGGTTATCGTCAGCCAGAAACAGATACAGGACGGAATCTGTGATCTCGTGCTGTCTGTGCCCGTGATCGCGGAGCAGGCGGTGCCGGGGCAGTTCGTCAATGTGTTTCTGAATGATCCGTCAAAGCTGCTGCCGAGACCCATCAGTCTCTGCGGTACCGACGCGGAAGAAGGAACGATCCGGCTGGCATACCGCGTGAGCGGAGAAGGAACAGGAACAGAGGAACTTTCAAGGATGCGGGAAGGCGAAAGGGTTTCTGTCATGGGACCTCTCGGCAACGGATTTCCTCTGGAAGAGGCGGCCGGCCGTCATGTCTGTCTGATCGGCGGCGGCATCGGCATTCCTCCGATGCTGGAGACGGCACGGGTTCTCCACTCGAGTGTCGGCGTCAGCGGCAGGAAGGGCGACGGAGAATACCTGACGGCGCCGACGGAGATCACATCCGTACTCGGTTTCCGGGACCGGACCTTCCTGGTGCCGGAATTTGAAGCTTACGGGAAGGTGCTGATCGCCACAGAAGACGGTTCGACGGGTACAAAGGGCAATGTGCTGGATGCCATCCGCGGGGACGGAACAGAACCCGGCGTGATTTTTGCGTGCGGTCCGCTTCCGATGCTCCGTGCACTGAAAGCCTTTGCAGCGGCGCATCATATTCCCTGCTGGATTTCCATGGAAGAGCGCATGGCGTGCGGTATCGGAGCCTGCCTCGCCTGCGTATGCAGAACGACGGAAACAGATCCGCACTCGCATGTGAAGAATGCGCGGGTGTGTGCGGACGGACCGGTCTTCGAGGCCGGAAAGCTGGATCTGTGACCGACGGATCCTGTGTGAAGCATTTACGGGGTATGCGTAATGCGTGCGGAAAGGGTCGATATGTCTTACGATGAAAGACTGAAGGTAAATATTGCCGGGCTTGAGCTGAAGAATCCGGTCATGACAGCATCCGGAACGTTCGGCTCCGGGCAGGAATACAGTGCGCTGACGGATCTGAATAAGCTCGGGGCAGTGGTGACGAAGGGCGTTGCCTCTGTGCCGTGGGAGGGCAATCCCACGCCGAGGATCGCCGAGGTCTACGGCGGTATGCTGAATGCCGTCGGCCTGCAGAATCCCGGCGTTGAGGTATTCTGCCGCAGGGATCTTCCCTTCCTGAAGCAGTTTGACACGAAGGTAATCGTCAATGTGTGCGGTCATACGGAGGAAGAATATACAGAAGTGGTGCGCCGGCTTGCGGATGAGCCGGTTGATGCGCTGGAGATCAATATTTCGTGCCCGAATGTGAAGGAGGGCGGCATTGCGTTCGGAACGGTTCCGGAAGTGGCGGAGCGGATCACGCGTGCCTGCAGGGATGCGGCGAAGCAGCCTGTCATTATGAAACTCAGTCCCAATGTGACAAGCATCAGCGATATGGCGAAGGCTGTGGAGGCGGGCGGCGCCGATGCGGTTTCGCTGATCAATACCATCACCGGCATGAAAATCGACGTCGCGAGGCGGAAATTCGTGCTGGCGAACAGAACCGGGGGCATGTCCGGTCCGGCCATCCATCCGATAGCTGTCCGCATGGTCTATGAGGCCGCGCACGCGGTAAAAATCCCCGTGATCGGCATGGGCGGCATCAGCAGCACGGATGACGCGCTGGAATTTATGCTCGCCGGCGCCTCGGCAGTTTCTGTCGGAACGGCGAATTTCTATCATCCGACCATCACACAGGAGATCGCAGACGGCATGTCGGCGTATCTCGACCGTTATCATATCGGAAAAATCACGGATCTCATCGGCGCGGTAGACAGCTGAACGGAACTCCCCGCACATCAGAGACGGTCCGTGAGTTTCCGGGCAGGGCACTGATTTCAGCGGTATGGGATGACAGAAGCAGAAGTGAGTTTCAGCAGTTCGATCAGAGGATCAGACGGGAGGCATCAGGTGGAAGAGTACAAAAAGCAGTTTATTGAATTCATGGTGGAGAGCGGTGTTCTGAAATTCGGTGAATTTACACTGAAGAGCGGACGCAGGTCTCCGTTTTTTATGAATGCGGGTGCCTATGTGACGGGCACGCAGCTGAGGAAACTCGGCGGATTTTATGCCAGGGCGATTCACGACCGCTTCGGGCTGGATTTTGATGTCCTGTTCGGACCGGCTTACAAGGGCATTCCGCTGTCAGTAGCGACATCCATGGCGATCAGCGAGCTTTACGGCGTGGATGTGAGATACTGCTCCAACCGCAAGGAAGCCAAGGATCACGGCGGGGACAGGGGAATCCTTCTCGGCAGTGAGCTGAAGGACGGTGACCGCGTCATGATGATCGAGGACGTGACCACATCAGGAAAGTCGGTTGCGGAGACGTATCCGATCATCACAGGCCAGGCGGATATCAGCGTTGTCGGCATGATGGTATCCCTGAACCGCATGGAAAAGGGACAGACCGAGAAAAGCGCGCTCTCCGAGATTACCGATACCTACGGATTCCCTGCGGACGCCATCGTCTCCATGGCCGACGTCTTCGAATATCTCGGGAACAGTCAGGCCGGAAGCGGCATGCTGACGGATGACCGCAAAGCGGCTATCCGCGAATATTACGCGCAGTACGGAGCGGAAGAATATAAAGGACTGTTTGCATGAGCAGAAAACGCTATACTTTTCTGAAAGATGATAAAAACAGAAACAGCAGACGGTCTCTGGCACTTTCCGGCATTTCCGCGCTGATTTTTCTGATCCTGCTGATGGCGGGCTATGCTTCCGACGGGAAGACAGGTCCTGCCTACGGTGCTTTCGGGCTGATGGCCGCGGTCTTTTCCGTGATTGCGTTCGCGCTCGCGGTGGAAGCCCTGTCAGCCGGGACAGACCGGCGTCAGACGGCTGTGATCAGCACTATCATTTCCGGTGTGCTTATGATCGGATGGGCTGGCATTTTCCTGCTTGGAATTCACTGAGGAGGTCACAGCAGAGAATGGATGAAGAACGATTCAGGAAACAGCTGGATTTTATTCTGGAAATCGATAAGGAAAAGACAATTCTCAGGCAGACGCACCTGACCGGTCACGGACGAAGAGAGGATGACGCGGATCACGCGTGGCATCTGGCTGTGATGACCTGGCTGCTGTCGGAGTACGCCTCATCGGATATCGATGTGGGGAAGACGATGCTGATGGTCCTGATCCATGATAT
>ONOC01000064.1 GCA_900319355.1 uncultured Eubacteriales bacterium
AAAATCAATGTGGTTATTGCCGAATCCCTCGGTGGTGACGATGCAGCCGTCGATATCCAGCGATTCCAGCAGGGTGCCGAGTCTCTCGGATACCCACATCTTCTCATCGTTGACCTGCGGCGATCCTACAAAAATCACGCCGATCAGATCAAGTTCCGGATCGGCCGCCAGACCTTCTACCAGAGGCTCGCGGATGTAATGACGCGTCATTTCCTTTGTTGCCGGTCCGATACAGGTGAGCGCATGGATGGAACCGTCGCGGACCTGATTCGGTGTCAGCATGATCGGCACATTGCCGCAGTCCACATTTTTCTGGCCGCCGGCGACGCCGCACGGCTCGTTCGGGCAGATGACATTGTCATGCATGGCGCCCTGTCCCATGATCTCCTTGACCAGAACGACTCTCGGGTTGCCCTCTCTCCGTACATCTTCGCAGACTTCCTCGCGGACTACCTCTCCGTCATATGTCTTCAGTTTGTCACGTACGGCCTGGATGATAAAATCCTGGCACTTGTGAGCTGCGAACGGGCCCGGACGGGTCATGCCGGTCTTTGATGCGATCACAGCATGGCAGCGGATGATGATATCGTTTTTGTCTGCGCAGCCGGGATGGCCGAAGTACATGCGCTCATCCAGATATCCTTCTGATGAACCGAACTCATGTACCTGAACGCCGTCCTCATCAACACCGGTCAGCATGAACACAACGCCGTCGGCCACCTTGGTCACGCCCTCGCCGAGTTCGCCTTCCACCTTGGTGGCGATCGGACATACGTCCATGATGGTATCGGTATATACGTGGCGTTTATCCGGATAAATCACATCCAGCTTCAGGCTCCTGCAGAGCGGATCCTCTTTCACGGCACGGTCCACAATCGAACCGTCAATGGTGATTTTGCCGTCGCGGATGGATGTCTCCGTGCCGATTTCCACATCGGTGATCTTCATATGCTTCTTGACAAGACGGCGGATGACCTTCTTCTCTCCGGTTTTCTTCTCACCCGGAACGGGCGGCAGAGCTGCTCCTCCGGAGAAAGCGCCGCCCAGCGGAATATCCATCTTCAGGCCTTCTATCTTTTCCGCCCTGCCGATCTCGAGATGAAGCACGCCGTTGCTTCCGATGGTGCCTGTAAAGGGCGGCGCCACAGCGGGGGCTGCCGGTGCCGGTGCAGCTTTTTCTGCAGGCGCAGGGGCTGCGGGTGCTTTTACTTCATTGACTTTATCCAGCATGTCAGCCGTGATGGGCGTCAGGGCGTCGACATCTCTGGTCAGCGTTGATCCCAGAACCTGCTCGATGGTCAGGCCGTCCGGACTCAGTTTCAGCAGATCAGCGTCAACCATATCGTCGAACAGATCAGGATCCTCAAGATCCGCTCCGCTGATCACCAGTCCCTTCTGTCTTCTGCAGCAGAAAATTGCGGGATCCTTCATGTGTTTTTCAAGAACTTCTCTGGTAAGTGACATATTTGCTCCCTCCTTATCCTTTGAACCGCCTGATCAGTTTCATGTTCACTGCGCGGAGCGCTCCGTCCGTGCAGTGGTAAACCGGAAGGCCCAGCTTCGGGGCGCAGGCCATCACGGTATTGGTACAGTCGGTGCAGTTGCTGATGAGTACAGCCTGCGCACCGGCTTTTTTCAGCTTCATGATTTTTTCAACCTGTCCCGGACAGTGGCCGGGATTCTGGCATTTTCTTGTGTTCTTCACCGGCTCCGCCTGCTTGCAGAAGGCCACGCCGACGACTTCAGAACCCATGCTCTTCGCTATCTCACGGAGCCTTGCCTCATCAGCGCCGCAGGCACATACGAGCAGGCCGATTTTTTCCGGCCCCTTCGGGAAGCACTCTGCAGCGATCAGGCCACCTGTCGTCTTTAAGACCGGTGCATCGAGATCTGTTCTGTGGCCGGTGAACGGTCCGCCCATGATCAGCTCTCCGTAAGTATCAGCCAGTCCGTGATTCTCTTTTCCGCCCGCCCGCTCAAAAAGGGAACGGACCGGCGTGCCGACCGGCACATCCAGAAACACCTGAATCAGCTTATCCTGTTCGTTGCCGCGGATTTTGCCGGCGACTGTCAGGTCCTTGTCGATCATCGGCTTTTTCTGATCCACGGCCTCTTCAATCCTGCAGCAGCTCTCCGCGTTAATGACTACCGCGCCGGCTTCCGACGGAAGAGCTGTCGGAGGAAGCAGAACACCCATCGTATCTCTGACGATCGCCCGCTCCTCGCCTGCCGGATACACATTCTCCAGAAGGGAGATCTTCACGCGGGGATTCTTCAGCTTTTCCTTCAGAAGCGCAATGGTTTCCTTATGGATGCCCTTGATGGCGATGATGCCGTGCTCCGCATGGACAAGTTCCATGGCAATATCAAGTCCCCGCAGCAGCTGCTCCGGATTTTTTCTGATTCTCGTCAGATTGTGATCCAGAATCGGTTCACATTCAGCTGCGTTGACGATCACTGTCCCGCTGCCGTCAAACGGCTTCGCCAGCTTGGCCCAGGTGGGAAAGCCTGCCCCGCCGAGTCCGACAATGCCGGCCTCCCGGATCAGGTCCAGCGGTTCCGTGCTTTTCAGTCTGACGTAGTCCCTGTCCTGTTCCGGCGATGCTTCTACCGTAATCTCATCCTCTGTCACTTCATGGATCTGACCGGTCACGGATGAACAGATTCCGCAGCCCAGTCCATTTCCCTGAAACGCAAGAGGCTGCCCTCTGTGTACATCATCACCTTTGATGACACAGGGGACAGCCTTAATCCCTACACTCTGTTTCAGGGGGAACCGGTACAATTCACTCATACGATTCACCTCCCCGGTTCTGTACGTCCGTCAGGATGTGTAACTCAGAACCTGTTTTATGACTGCAAGTATAACCACACCTTCCCTTCCTGTAAAACGCCGAATCATTGTCATCGGCATGACAAATCTTCATTATGACCGGATGCCGCGTGCTTCTCCAGCATGAGTCCTGTGCCCATCAGCACCGGGAAGAAGATGCAGCAGAGAATTCCCGTGCCGAGCCGGCCGCCCGCCGCGGAAGCAAAGGCCCCGGCCAGTGTCGGTCCGAGACTGCAGCCGATATCGCCCGCAAGAGCAAACATCGCGAACATCAGGGTTCCGCCGTTCTGTATCGCCGCCGAGGCGATGCTGAATGTGCCCGGCCAGAAAATGCCGACGGCAAAGCCGGTCAGACCGCAGCCGACAAGGCCCATCGCAGGGACCGCCGACAGCCCGATCATAAGATAGGAGAAAATGCAGAGCACGGAGGAAAACGCCATGAATTTTCTGAGGTTCATCTGCTTCCCCTTCAGGCCGAAAACGGTTCTGGAAATGCCCATCATGACAGCAAAAAAGAGCGGGCCTGTCAGATCTCCGATCGTTTTGGAAACCCCCAGTCCCGACTCTGCAAAGGCGGACGCCCACTGACTGACCGCCTGCTCCGATGCGCCTGCGCAGACCATCATCATCATGAGTATCAGAAAAATCCCCGATGAAAACAGCTCCTTCAGACTCCTGCCCTTTTCTCCGTCCGCGAGAAGCGGTGCGATCGGGACACGGGTGAAGGCAATCAGGTCCAGTGCCGGAATGACAGTCCACAGAAGCGCCATGATTCTCCAGTGCCCGATGCCTGCCGCAGCAAAGAAAACGGTCGAGAACAGAATGACGGCCGCCTGGCCCCAGCAGTAAAAGGAATGAAGCAGACTCATGGCCGCTTCCTTATGTTCTGTCGGGCAGGCCTCAACGATCGGTGAAACCAGCACTTCGAGGAGACCTCCGCCCACGGCATATACCATCACGCTGATGAGAATACCCGCAAAAGGGCTGCCTGTATGCTGCGGAAGAACCGTCAGCAGAGCCAGCCCAAGTATACACATGGCATCGGCAAGGATCATGGAAGCCCGGTAGCCGATCCTGTCGACAAACGACGCGGACACCATATCCAGCACCAGCTGAATGCCGAAATTAAAAGTGACAAGTGCGGTGACCTGAGCGAGCGAAAGGCCGAACTCTTTCTGAAACGTGATAAAGAGCATCGGCACAAAATTGTTGACGATGGCCTGTACCACATAAGCAGCAAAGCATGCGATGATTGTCTTCCGGTAGCTTTTCTCTGTTATTCCGCCCATGCTGTCTTATTCCCCGTCTGTGCTGCCGGCGCTCTTCTGCCGTTCAACGACATCGCAGAGCGCGCGGAACGTTGTGTCACTGATATCATGCTCGATCTTGCAGGCGTCATCGCGTGCCGTCTCCGGGTCCACGCCGATCTGTTCGAAAAATGCCGTCAGCATTTTATGACGCGAATAGATCCGTTCGGCGATCTCCCGGCCGCTGTCCATCAGCGTAATAAAACCGGATCTGTCCATCGTCAGGTATCCGTTCTCCCTGAGTTTTTTCACCGCATAGCTCACACTTGGTTTGGTCACACCGAGCCTGTCCGCGATATCCACTGAACGGATATATCCTTTTTCCTCTTTCAGCATCAGCATGGCTTCCAGATAATCTTCAGAAGATCTCAGAATTTTCATTACACATCACCCCGCCATCTGACAGATTTTTCCCCGTCGGTCCACCGGAAAAATCCTGTCTTTTTCTATCTAACTTTTGTTAAATAATATCCCATTTTCTAACTGCTGACAAGCCCTGTTAACCATATTCAGGAGAATTTCTCCGACTGATCCGTCACAGATTCTGCTCACCCCAGTCCTTCAGTTCCAGCAGAATCGGAATCAGGCTTCCTGCCTTCTCCGTCAGGGAATATTCCACGCGCACCGGCATCTCATCATACTGATGCCGCTCCACAAGACCGTCGTCCTGCATCTCCTTCAGAGACTGCGCCAGCATGGTATTCGTGATGCCGACAATGGCTTTCCTGATCTGTCCGTAGCGCATGGCGCCGCGGCTGTGCATCGCACAGAGAATCAGAACCTTCCACTTCCCGCCGATCAGCTCAAGCACCCTTCTCAGTCCGCAGCCTTCGCCGCCGACGGTTTCACAGATGATTTTCTTTTCCATATCCATACCTCTGCCGCCCTGTTTTCCCGGAACCGTCCTGTTTTCCGGGAACTGCTCTGTTTTCCCGGATCTGTCCTGTTTTCCCGGATCTGTCCTGCCTTCCGGCAGGTCCGCTGTATACTACAAGTAGTGCCACATACTGTATAAGCTACGGATTGCTCCGTGCTTCGCACTCCCGCAATCCTACAGGTAGTGCCACATACTGTATAAGTCCACGCGCCGCTTCGCACTGCGTGCTTTCGCGTCGCTACAGGCATTCGCATTCTCGCGATGCTTCGCATCAGTCCGCCTCTGGCGTGCGACGGACTTATGCAGTAAACCTAATTTGTGTACTTGATACATTTTCCATATCATGTATAATATGCTTATCAGATGAAATTTGCAAATGCCGAAATCATCATATGAAAACCGGGTTTTACAGCCCTGAAAAACCATTTTCCAAAGGAGGAACGTATCATGGAATATAAATTTACGGAACAGAATTTTGATCAGGAAGTGCTGAAGAGCGATATACCGGTGCTGGTTGATTTTTACGCAGACTGGTGCGGACCGTGCCAGATGATGGGACCGGTTGTCAGCAGCATTGCCGAGGAATACGACGGAAAGGTGAAAGTCGGAAAGGTAAATTCTGACGAAGAGTCTGATCTTGCCGCACGCTACGGCGTCATGAGCATCCCGAACTTCGTATTCATCAAGAACGGTCAGGTGGTGGACCGTGTGCTCGGCGCCGTTCCCGCAGATACGCTCGAATCAAAACTGGATAACCTTCTGTAAGCCATCCGGATCAGACAGAAGAGGACCGGCAGAACAGCGGAAGCTGAGATGTACCGGTCAGGCAGACCGCGCAATGCGGAGCCACAGAGTCTGAGATGAGCCGGTCAGGCAGACCGCGCATGGCGGAGCCACAGAATCTGAGATGAACCGGTCAGGCAGACCGGGCATGGCGGAGCCACAGAATCTGAGATGAACCGGTCAGGCAGAATCGCTGAGAATAAATGTGACAAAGAGCGCCCCGGAAGAGGAGATCTTCCGGGGCGCTCTGTATTTTCTTTATCTGTCTCTGTTCAGCTGTCCGTCTCTTTTCAGCTGTCTGTCTCTTTTCAGCTATCTGTCTCTGTTCAGGTATCTGTCTCTGCTGCAGCGTTTACATAGCCGCTCTGCCTGCGGTGCCGGCACCGGTCAGTGCATACGGATCCAGAATCCTGTCAAGCTGAGCATCTGTCATGATTTTTTCGGAGAGAACGATCTCACGGACACTGCGGTTCTCGCGCACGGATTTCTTTGCGATCTCCGCCGCCTTCCGGTATCCGATATACGGATTCAGCGCCGTGGCGATACCTGCGCTGCTCTCCAGGAGTGTGCGGCAGCGCTCTCTGTTCGCGGTGATACCCGTGATGCAGTTGTCAATCAGCGTTGTAACCGCACCCTTCATGGCGATTTCTGATTCAAAAAGATTATAGAACAGTACCGGCTCGAAAGCATTCAGCTCAAGCTGTCCGGCCTCCGCCGCCATGGTGATGGTGGTGTCATGACCGATGACCAGGAAGGCCACCTGCGTCACTACCTCAGGGATGACCGGGTTGACTTTGCCCGGCATAATGGAGGATCCGTTCTGCTTCGCCGGAAGTGCGATCTCGCCGAGGCCGGTCTTCGGTCCGGAAGAAAGAAGTCTCAGATCGTTGCACATCTTGGAGAGGTCTGTGGCACAGGTTTTCAGTGCACCGGAGACAGCGACGAACCCGTCCAGATTCTCCGTCGCATCAAACAGATCTTCCGCCTGACGGAGCGGCAGACCTGAAATTTTTGCAAGGCAGGGAACGATGCCGTTCAGATAACCCAGGGATGTGTTAATGGCAGAACCGATTGCCGTACCTCCGAGGTTTACGCTCAGCATTTCCTTCTCTGTATTTTCCAGTCTCTTTCTGTCGCGTCTCACCATGGCCGCATAGGCGTGAAATGTCTGGCCGAGCCTCATCGGAACCGCATCCTGAAGCTGTGTGCGTCCCATCTTGATCACATCATCAAATTCAACAGACTTTTCAGAAAGCGCCTTCTCCAGTCTGATCAGTTCATCGATGAGCGGTTTCATCAGATCGAGAACTGTCATCTTGCCGGCTGTCGGTACCACATCATTGGTGGACTGTGCCATATTCACATGATCATTCGGGTGAACCCTGTCGTAGGTTCCCTTTCTGCCGCCGAGCAGCTCGTTCGCACGGTTTGCAATGACCTCATTCATATTCATGTTCGCACTCGTTCCGGCACCGCCCTGAACGGCATCCACAATGAACGAATCAGAAAAATCGCCGCGGATCACTTCATCTGCCGCTTCCTCGATGGCCTTTGCCTTATCTCTGTCAAGTTCTCCCGCACTGCAGTTGGTAATGGCCGCCGCCTTCTTTATGAGTGCCAGATTCCTGAGAAACGCCGGATTCATGCCGGTACCGGTGATGGAAAAATTTTCTCCGGCGCGCATGGACTGTACCCCGTAATATGCCTCGCTCGGTACCTCTCTTGTTCCGACGGAATCTGATTCAAGACGTGTATTCATGATGTGATCCTCCTTCTCTGACCCCATGCTTTATACTCCCGGGGCTGTCCTGTCCGCCGCCTGCCTTCTGCCGTCCGGCCTGCTGCTGAACTGCTGCCGTCCGATCTGCCTGCGGCGATTACGTTGCAAGAATAGCGCGGCCTTCCGGGAAAGTAAATATTTTTAATCGAAACCGTTGATAAATAACCAATTTTGCCTTATCATAATTAAATAATTTAATTTTATTCCAATTTCGATTAATTTTTTAAAGTTTACGCCGTGCTTCATTCCCTTTCCGACGCAGAACTGCGCGGCAGAAAACTGCTGTATTTCAAGGTATACAAGGGAATTTACTACTTATTTAAGCGTACATTTCAGGCTGTCATATGACTTAATTTAATTAAGTCTCAGATCGACGCAGAAAGGAACCGGATATGGAAAACCAACCCGACGCTATTGACATGAAAATTCTCCGGATGCTGCAGGACAATGCCCGCACACCGATCAGGGAAATTGCAAAAGAAGTCTTCCTCTCCTCTCCGGCTGTTTCGAACCGGATTGAGAAAATGGAAAAATCCGGCCTCATCCGCGGCTATCACGCCTCGATCGACCCCGTTCTCTTCGGATACAACATCAAGGCATTTATCAACCTCGAACTGGAGCCATATCAGAAAAAGGAATTCTATCCCTTCATCCGCTCTGTACCGAATGTCATCGAATGCAACTGCGTCACCGGGCAGTACTCCATGCTGATCGAGGTCGTTTTCCAGATCACACAGGAGCTTGACCATTTTATCAATGAACTGCAGCACTTCGGAAAGACACAGACGCAGATCGTTTTCTCCACCTCTGTGGAACACCGGGATGTGCCGGTGACGTAACGGCATTTTCATGCTGCTTCAGATTTATGCACAGCGGTTTCACTGCATGCGCTCTGTGTGTGGTATGATATACGGGTATTTTCTGCGGCACGGCCGCAAAGAGACGGAGGGGAAAGTATTGAATACACAGAACAATCTGCAGGAGCGGGACCTGTTCGATTCCCGCTGGGGTTTCATTCTCGCCAGCATCGGTTCGGCAGTCGGCATGGGCAACATCTGGCGTTTTCCTGTGATGATTTCAAAGTACGGCGGACTGACTTTTATGATCCCGTACATTCTTTTTGTTATACTGATCGGTTCAACCGGGATTATTGAGGAAATGTCCTTCGGACGGGCGGCGGGATCCGGTCCCATCGGTGCCTTCGGTCTGGCGACAGAGATCCGCTGGGGCAGAAGGAAGCCCGGCGAAACCATCGGCGTGATTCCCGTGATCGGTGCCATGGCGCTTGCCATCGGGTATACCTGCGTCGTGGGATGGATTTTCCGCTACGTTTACCTGGCCCTGACCGGCGGCCTCGCTGAAATGGGCAGTGATCTGGATCTGATCGGAAGTTCCTTCGGGAGCACAGCTTCCTCTATGTCATATCCATCGTATCTGCTTTCCTGATCATGGCCTTCGGCATCGCCGGCGGCATTGAAAAAGCCAACAAGGTCATGATGCCCGCGCTCTTCGGCCTGTTTGTTGTCCTGATGATCTACATCCTGACGCTGCCGGACGCTGTCGACGGATACCGCTATATTTTTTCCTTCCGGGCGGACGGACTCCGTAATCCGGAGGTCTGGATCTACGCGTTCGGGCAGGCATTTTTCAGTCTGTCCATCGCCGGAAACGGGGCGATCATCTACGGTTCCTATCTGAATAAAAAGGAGGATGTCGTTTCTTCAGCGGCGAATGTCGCGGTTTTTGATACGCTCGCTGCACTGCTGGCCTCGTTTGTGATCATTCCCGCCGTAGCGGTCAGCCACGGGGAACTGTCCTCCGGCGGACCCGGCCTGATGTTCATCAATCTTGTCAGCGTGTTCAATGTCATGCCCGGCGGACGCCTCGTTTCCGTTATTTTCTATATCTGTGTGCTGTTTGCGGGCATCAGCTCCCTGATCAATCTGTATGAGGTTCCGGTGGCCGCGCTGCAGGAACGCCTCCGCTGGAAACGTGTCCCGGCCGTCGTCACGGTCGGCGCCATCGGATGTGCCGTCTCCCTGATGATCCAGGGCATCGTCTCCCCGTGGATGGATGTGGTCTCGATCTATATCTGTCCTCTCGGCGCACTGCTCGCCGGCATCATGTACTTCTGGGTTGCCGGAAAGGATTTTGCCCTGAAGTCCGTCGATGCGGGATTAAAAAAGCCGATCGGGAAGTGGTACTTCCCGCTCGGCCGGTATGTATACTGTTCTTTAGCTCTGATTGCCCTGATCGCAGGTGCACTGCTCGGAGGCATCGGATGACAGAAAATTCCGATCAGAAATCTACATCCGTGTCGTAGTAGCATGCCTTCAGCAGCTTCTCCATCAGCTCGATATCCTCAGGTCTGTCTGCGCTCAGCGGACGCGGATTGGTCAGCGTGCAGGCATCCAGAATCGCATTCTTTGCGATATCGGGCAGTCTCTTAAGGAATACGTCTTCCGGAACGAAGCCTTCCTCTGTCGGATAGCTGTCCTTTCCGTAGTGACTGATGCCGTGCGGAATGTTCAGTTTATCGTTCATACCGCGGAGAAGCCCGATCAGCTTTGCGATCTTATCTTCGTCCGTCGTTCCGCCAAGTCCCAGATAATCAGCGATGAAGGCGTAGCGCTCTGCTGCTCTTTCATCCTTTGCGTTAAACGCAATGACCTTCGGCAGATACATGGCATTGGCAGCACCGTGGATGATATGCGCACCGTAGTCGGCAAACGCCGCACCGGTCTTGTGCGCCATGGAATGAACAATGCCGAGGGAAGCGCTGGAGAAAGCGATACCCGCAAGGCACTGTGCATTATGCATGGTATCACGCGCATGCATGTCATCTCCTGCTGCCTTGTCTTCATTGTAGGAATCAATCAGGTTGTCTTTGATCAGCGTCATCGCACGAAGTGCCGGTGCATCCGTGAAATCGGAAGCTGCCGTGGATACAAACGCTTCGATGGCGTGTGTCATGGCATCCATGCCCGTATGGGCTACCAGCTTCTTCGGCATCGTTTCCGCGAGATCCGGATCAACGATGGCTACATCGGGTGTGATCTGGAAATCAGCGATCGGATATTTGATGCCTTTCTCATAATCTGTGATGATGGAGAAAGCCGTTACTTCGGTTGCGGTTCCCGAAGTGGAGGAAACAGCGCAGAACTTTGCCTTATGACGGAGTTCCGGCAGTGCAAACACCTTGCACATATCCTCAAACGTGCATTCCGGATGCTCGTATCTGATCCACATCGCCTTTGCGGCATCGATCGGTGATCCGCCGCCGATGGCTACGATCCAGTCCGGCTGAAACTCTTCCATCCTGCTGGCGCCGTTCATCACTGTTGTTACGGACGGATCCGACTCGATGCCCTCGATCAGTGCCGTCTCCATTCCTGCCTCATGAAGGTACTGCTCCGCTCTGTCGAGGAAGCCGAATCTCTTCATGGAACCGCCGCCGACACAGATAATGGCCTTTTTTCCCTTCAGTGTCTTCAGCGCCTCAAGAGCTCCCTTGCCGTGGTAAAGGTCACGGGGATTCGTAAATCTCTGCATATCACATACCTCCCGGATAAAAATGAAAAATCTGATGGTTTCAGTCTGGACACGGCTTCCGGTTTCGTCATTTTTCCGGATTGTGTCGCAGCATCCGTTATTATTTTGTCATATTTTACCCGTATTTTCAACCGGAAAGCAGAATCATTCTGTGAAAATGCTGTGAATCCCGTGCCGTACCCTTTCAGCTGTTCTTATAGTACTTCTGATACCAGTCGGTTGTGTCCGTCCCGGAGATGGTAAACAGGGTATCTCTGAGTCCGGCTACCTGACCATCCAGCGGATGCTCCTTTCCGAACAGATGCACATAGCCTTCCAGAGAAAGCGCCTTTCTTCTGAGCGCGACTGCCTTCTCCCAGACAAAAATCGCCGACCTTCCTTTGCCGTTTTTCGCCTCCTGAATCAGATTTTCCGCCGCCGAATTCCCGTCAAAGCAGACAACCACGGAGGGCCGCCGTTCAAAAATCTCGTAGTTGAAGCTCTTGTAAATGCCCATGCCCTCGATCTCGGGGGACACGCGCACCCACACCTTTTCTTCCCTGATTCTCCGGAGCTCCGCCTCGGTAAGCCTTGCCGGGACGAAGCAGAAAATGCGGAATCCCTTTGTGTTATGCTCCAGGATATATTTTTCATAGCCGCTCATGCGGTAGCCGATCACAAAAAAGGCTTCCTCAGGCGACAGCAGGCGCATCAGAGATTCGAGCTGGCGCACGCCCTCCTCCGTCACACGGGTGGTTCTCCTCGCGGTGTTGAAACTGCCGCCGGCCACAACCACCGGCATCGCATCCCACGGAAGTTCCCTGATGACAGGCGCAAGCGCCGTGTTGGCATCCTCTTTGTAGTTTCGCGACAGAGAAAGCCCTCTTCCCCCGGCCTGTTCCATCTGCCTGTCCATCTTCATCACAAGACAGTCTGTCAGCGTCCTCCCGGCCAGGAACCGGCGGAAGGCGATGGATTTTCTCCGGAAGGCAGCCATGGCCTCACTGACCGCGCGGGTGTCAGCTCTCTTCATGGCTGCAAGCTCCTTCTCCGAGAGGCCCAGCAGCTTTTCCAGCGAAAGCTGTTCATCGATCGCACTCGTCCCGTAAAGCGCCGCGCCGTCTGTCCCCTGAACGCAGGGGATGCCGGCCTTCAGATAGGTGTGCAGCGGATGGTCCTTCAGTGTGTTGAGGTTATTGAGGCGGACGTTCGATGTGAGCTGAAACTCCAGCACCGCGCCGCTCTCCTTCAGATCATGCAGCAGCTGTCTGCCCTTCGCCGAGCGGAAGCTGCTCGTGTAGAGGCCGTGACCGATGCGCAGGTGCGGCATTTTCTGCCCGGGCGCCAGTGCCTTCCTGACACATGCCAGGCTGTGTGCGACATTGTCCCGGAGGCTGTCATTCTCACCCGCGTGGATCCTGATGACAAAATCAGGGTCGGACGAGGCGATTTTTACCACCTCCCTGATGACCGGCTGAAGCTCTGCGATGTCATTGATCTCCTCTCCGACAAAATCAGAGCCGGCGACATAGGGGTCGAGTGCCACCGCGCGCAGCACCGCCAGGTTCTGCTCCAGGTAATTCTCCGGTGTCACCTGATCCTTCACGAGGGTCAGCGGGATTCTTCTCATCGCGGCAAGGAAACGGATCATGACACCCGTCTCACGGTAGACGGCCGGCATGATCTCATGCACCTCAGTCAGCATCCTCAGCGATTCATATTTCTTTACCAGCGTCGTGTCTGAGATCTCCGCATAGGTAATGCCCTGCCGGCGGTAGGTCCTGGCGATCCAGAGCAGCCCGTCCTGAAAAATCGAATTCTGCCAGTAGTCAGGATTTTTCCGGTCCTCCAGCATCTGCAGCAGCGCCTTTTTCACATCCTCGTCGGGGATCCTGTCAACATTTTTCAGCCTGATCTTCTTCTCGGACTCGACACCCTTGCAGAACACATAGCGGTAGAGATACACCTTCTCAAGGTTGGTAAAGACTGCCTGCCCGTCCTTCAGAATGGTCAGCGAAATGCGGATCTTCACGATATTTTCCGCGGCATTCGCCATGTTGCCGAGGATCAGGTCCGCGAAATTGATAAAGGTATTGTCGTTGATTTTTCTCGCGAGATACTTGCCCGTCAGATCTGATGAGGCAAACTGACGCGCCACCTTCTCACGCACCGGCGCTATCTCCTTCTCCTGCCGTTCGGAAAGAACAAGACCGAGCTTCCGCACATAATAGAGCGGATAGCGGATCTGATGCGCGATGCCGAGGGCGATCAGAATGTCGGGCGAGAGGTTGCCGTTCATGTGCGTGTGAAGGTCGCTGCGGAACTTGTATTCTCTCCGGATATAGGTCTTGAAAATCGTCTTGTTCTCACCGTAGCGGTAATCCCTCGTCTGGCTCATGAGGGTCTTTGCGATCGCGGGCACCGATGCCTTCTGCTCGATTCTGCCGTCCGGATAGATATTCGCCACCTTGGTGTCACCGAGCCGGAGGATCCACATGTCACGGTTGTTCCCGTCGATATAGGCGGGCACCTCGCCCCTGATGACCTGAAGACCTTTCTCATTTTCTGACAGCGGAAGCCGGCAGACAGCGGCAAAATTCCGGATCAGATTCCCCGAGTGATGATTCGGCGTGTCCAGTTCATAACAGAGACGGTCCTCGCTGTCGGCGTCGCCGTTTCCCGGGAACAGGCCTTTCTCCGGACCGGCGCCCTCCTTTTCATCCCGGTACAGGCTGACGATCATATCCTTCTCATTATCCAGAAAAAAGCGCCCGAAAAATTTCCTCATGCCGTCTCCCTCCGATGACAGAAGGGGCCCGCGGCAGAAACCGCAGGCCCGATTAGCGTTACTGTTCACTCTTTGTCAGCCACCGTCGCACGCAAAGAGGTTCCTGTGTGTCTGATGACTGTTTAATGGATGACATTCTTCTTTGCGGCGGTCACAATTCTCATAATGACCGGAGCAAGCACAATGTTGATCACAAGCTCGATGACAAAATTGACACCGATGAATCCGACAAGAAACGCCGTCAGCACACCGCCGCTCTCAGCCGTCAGTCCGAGCGCGCTAAGCACCAGCGGACGGAATACGGAAAGGCACATGATGCTGAAAATGCCGGTATTCGCGACCGGGGCGATAATCGCCGCCATGATGGTGCCCAGATATAAATTCCTGCGGGAAAACCAGCGGAAAAACAGCCCCGCGAACAGACCCGCTGCGGTTCCCTTCAGAATACACGTCAGAACCGTCACTGCCGGTGCATACTCCAGCATTGCTGTGGAAAAAGCACCCGCTGCCCCCGTCACGACCTGAATGGCAACAATCACGCCGAAGATCGTTCCGAGAAGCGCACCTCCCTGCCATCCGTACAGAATGGCGCCGACAACGATTGGCACAAGAGTCAGGGTGATGGTAAACGTACCCACGGGGATGGCCCCCGCGACGGCCAGCACCACAACCAGTGCCGCCAGCACGCCAAGGATCGCAAGCCTCTGCGTTCTGAGCGCGCTCTTCTCCGCTGCACGGCCGCCCTCGCTCTGTACCATGGTTTTCGGTTGACTTAAAACTTTCTCTTTACTGCTCATATCTGCCTCCTGCTGCTGTTCCGGAATGATCCGGATATAGCGCATGCCGTCAGACGCAGAAAGCGCCGGACGGCAGACTCAGTTACGTGTAAGTTATATCACAGACTGCCGGGGAAAATCAACTCACCGGCCGCATGATTGCTGCCATTTATCGTTAATGTTCATTCACAGCAGACCGCAGCCGCATACCGGGGGTCCTGACGCGACATCCGCAGGCGCCGGTGCTTAATGAGTCCGAGCGAGAGCGAAGGACGAATTTATGCACCGCTGCGCTGAGGACAAGCGAGAGCGCGTCGCGTCAGGACCCCCTGGTATGCGAAGTTTCCCTGAAATCATCCGATCACTGATCTCATCAGTCTGCATCCAGCCGGAGAATTGCCGTGAGAATATGGCGCGCCGCCGTCTCCATCCCGGAGCGGCTGACGGCACCCTTCCGGTAAGCCTCCATCAGACGCGCCGGGAAACCGCAGCCCATCTTGACATCATTGCCGGCACGGCATTCTCTGTACTGCTCTCCACATCCCCACCAGTCGGTTGTGACCACGCCGTCGTAGCCCCACTCATCCCTGAGGATACCGGTGAGCAGATCATGATTTTCCGATGCACGGTATCCGTTGACCCGGTTATAGCTGGACATCAGCGACCACGGATGTGCCGTCTTCACGATGATCTCAAACTGCTTCAGATAAATTTCACGGGCCGCGCGCTCAGAGACGCGGGAATCGGATTCCTTGCGGTTTGTCTCCTTGTCATTGAGTGCGAAGTGCTTCACGCAGGCCGCCACGTGGCAGCTCTGAATGCCCTCTGTCATGGCAGAGGCCTGCCGTCCGGCGAGGAGAGGATCCTCTGAATAATACTCAAAATTCCTGCCGCACAGAGGACTCCGGTGAATGTTCACGGCCGGCGTCAGCCAGATGCCGATATTATTCTCCCGTGCTTCTCTGCCTCCGGCCTCTCCGACAGCCCTGACCGCTTCAGGATCCCACGTGCAGGCGAGCAGCGTAGCACACGGGAAAGCCGTCGTGCGGACCCCCGTCTCAGGATTGAAGCGCACGCCGGCAGGTCCGTCCGCCGTCATGACATTCGGCACGCCGGATGCCCTGAGATTGCCCCAGCCAAAAGTATTGGCGCACCCCGTATTGGGTGTGCCCGAGAGAAGCCAGGTGAGGTCCTCGTCCGTCAGCGACCGGATAAAATCATCCAGTGACATGCTGCCTTCCGCCACTTCGGAAAGCTGCGGCACCGACGGCGCAAGGAACGTCTGATACGAATCCTCGTGGCGCACTTCCGGCGCGACGCACTCGATCTCGTCCGGTAATTTCAGCGGGGTAAAAATGTTGTCATCGATGTCCGTCTGCTCATGCGTCGGCAGGTCTTCGTAACTTCCGTCCGACAGCATTCTCTTCTTCAGCTTTGCCGGCACAAGACGCGCTTCGCACTGCTGAACCACCTGATCAGACGGAATCTCCAGAACAAAGGTACCGTTTCCGTCTTCACGGGCAGGCTCCGCCGTATCGCGCACACTTGTCCCCGCATAGAAACGGTAGGTTCCCTTCTCCAGTATCCAGGCGGACTTTCTGATTTTTCCCAGGTCATCATAGGAGGCCATTTCCCTGACGGGAACCTTCAGGGTAATTTCCTGTATCTCTCCCGGGAGAAGCAGCCGCGTTTTCTGCCAGTCCGCAAGTTCCCTTGAAGGCTTGCCGAGTTTTCCCTGAGGCGCACTGTAATAGAGCTGTACGACCTCCCGGCCGCTGAAGCTTCCTGTGTTGACCACGCTCAGGCGGACTCTGATCTCATCTCCCGCCCGGTCTGTGATCTGCTCCGCACGGATGTCCCTCAACTCAAAAGTGGTATAGGAAAGCCCGTAGCCGAAGGGATATACGACCCTGGACGAAGCCCCCGGTATGGTTTCAAAATAGCGGTATCCGACATAGATATCCTCGGTGTAATCCACAAAATCATCCGATTCATGGAAGCCCTTCGTGGAAGGATAGTCCTCCAGCGTCCCGGCAAATGTGTCGGCCAGCTTTCCCGACGGTGTGCCGTGTCCCATGATCAGTTCCGCTGCCGCGAGACCGCCTTCCATGCCGCCCTGCCAGGTAATCATGGCTGCCGTGATGCCGTCATCGTCCCTGATCCAGCGCGTGTCCGCCATGCCGCCGATATTGAGGAGCACGATCACCTTTGAGAAATGTGCCGTCACGTCATGAACCATCTTCTGTTCCGCCTCTGTCAGATAGAAGTCGGAATGTTCAAAAATCGTGTCGGCGAGATGGATGTGCGTAAAGCCGTCCGGCGGCTCCGATGCCGGTCCGCCGTAATCGGATTTTCTGTCCCAGCCTTCCCCGGAATACCGGCTGATGGAAATGACAGCCACATCCGCCCATGCCGCTGCGCGCTGCAGAAGAGCGGACGGCACTTCAGGTTCCCTGATCAGTCCGGGAATGCCGCCCTCCGCATAGCACGATGCAACGTATTTTTCATAAAACTCCGCGCTTTCCGGAAAAACAGATACCTCATCTGAAAGAGAACGGAATCCGTCCAGGATGTTATGAACATACGGACAGTACACATCGCCGGATCCGCCGCCGCCCTTGACATAATCTGCCGTGCCCTTGCCGAACAGCGCGACTTTCGCGCCGCGCTTCAGCGGAAGAAGTCCGCCCGTATTCTTCAGAAGAACCATGCCTTCCTTTGCGGCATTCTTCGATATCGCGATATGCTCCGCGCTCGCCGTCACTCTCTTCCCGTCTCTGCCCAGCGGAAGATTCGGCGTAAATCTCGCTCTGACCCAGTGTTCCATGAATCCGCCTCCCATACCTTTACTGTCAGCGGCATCCTCTGTACCCTCCTGTGACTCCGGTATTTCAGGTGCCTGTGAGGGCCGCTGTCATTTTCACTGATTACGGCTTCAATTATAAACGAGACGGCGCGTACACACAATCAGAAACAGAGACGCCGGCCCTGGCAGAACATTTACACCTCCGGCATTTTCACCCTGAGAAGTCTCATGGAATTGAGGATGCAGAGGCACGCCACGCCTACATCCGCAAAGACGGCCGCCCACATGTTGGCGATACCGAGTGCGCCGAGAATGAGGATCAGGACCTTGACCACCAGGGCGAAGACGATATTTTCCGTGGAGAGACGGAGGGTCTTTCTCGCGATTCGGATCACCGGCGGAATCCGTCTCAGGTTGTCGTCCATGATGACGACATCGGCCGCCTCGATGGCGGCGTCACTGCCCATGGAACCCATGGCAATGCCGACATCGGATCTCATGAGCACAGGGGCGTCATTGATGCCGTCGCCGACAAAGGCAAGGGCTTTCTTCGGTGCGTCGCCCGGATTTCCTGCATTCAGCTCCTTCAGGAGATCCTCTACCTTTGCCACCTTATCCTGCGGAAGAAGTTCAGAATATACCTGATCGATGCCCAGTTCTTTCCCGACTTCGTCGCCGACGCTCTTCCTGTCGCCGGTGAGCATGATGACGCGGCGCACACCGCTGTCCTTCATCTCGGCGATCGCCTTGGCCGCATCTTTTTTCACCCTGTCACGGATGGCGATGGCGCCGAGGTATCTGACCCTGCCGTCCTCTTCCTCCGCCACATAGACCATCGTTGCCGCCGGATCGGACGGCCTGCCGGCAGAAATGCCGTGTGCCTCCATCAGTCTGCTGCTGCCGACATAAATCTTTTTTGTTCCGGTTTCCACCACAAGTCCCTGTCCGGTCACATTCACAGAATCCGTGACACGGCTCATATCAGGATGAACGCCGGGGATTTTCTCCTCAAAGTACCTGCGGATGGAGGCTGCGATCGGATGCGTCGATGTACCTTCGGCCAGCACGGCATCCACCAGAAGCTCCTGTTCCGTCACCCCCTCGGCGGGTTCACAGGACGTAACTTCAAATGATCCCTCTGTCAGTGTGCCCGTCTTATCGGAAACGACAGTGTCGAGTCTGGCCAGAAGTTCAAGATAGCTGGAGCCCTTGACGAGCACGCCGCCGCGGCTCGCCGCTCCGATACCGCCGAAGAAGGCCAGCGGAACGGAAATCACAAGTGCACACGGGCAGCTGATGACAAGGAAGGTGCAGGCACGGTAAACCCATGTCGCCGGATCCCCGGTGATCACAGAGGGTATCACAGCCAGCGCAAGCGCGGCATAGACAACAACCGGCGTATAGCAGCGTGCAAACCGCGTGATAAACTGCTCGGTGCGTGATTTTTTCTCCGCGGAATCCTCCACGAGCTCCAGGATCTTCGCGACCGTTGAATCTTCATAGGCCTTCTCCGCGCGGACGCGAAGCAGCCCCTCACCGTTGATGCAGCCTGAAATGATCCGGTCACCGGGATGCACGGAACGCGGCACCGACTCTCCGGTAAGCGCTGCCGTATTGACCATGGAGTCACCGGAAATGACCACCGCATCGACGGGGATTTTTTCACCGGGCCGTACGACCAGCGTATCTCCGACTTCGACATCATCCGGATCCGCCTTCTCTATGCTTCCGTCCTCCCGCTCGATGTTTGCATACTCAGGGGCGATCTCCATCAGATCCGAAATGGACTTTCTGGAACGGCCGAGTGCATACTTCTGGAACCATTCGCCGACCTGATAAAACGCCATGACAGCCACAGCTTCCGAATTCTCGCCTGTGACAAAAGCGCCGACCGTAGCGATAACCATCAGAAAGGACTCATCAAACGGCTGTCTGTTCTTTATGCCGAGAAATGCCTTCCGGACGACATCACGGCCGCACAGGAAATACGGAATCAGATAGCAGAGAAAACTCAGCAGCCGGTTCCCGAAAAT
>ONOC01000093.1 GCA_900319355.1 uncultured Eubacteriales bacterium
TCAGCAATGCTGAGTTCTCACACTGTCGCGGCGTTCGCCACACTCGCACACTTCGTGAGCGGATGTGGCTCACTGCTCGCGTAAATTCGTCCTTCGCTATGCTCGGACTCATTAACCACCGACGCCTGCGGAGGTCTCGGCTGGGGAGTCTCCATGTGTTCCGTGGTTTAAGCGTACGTCTGAACGGTAACCGGTCATGTTACTGTTTGGCAGTTTGTACTTGTTTTCGGATGCAATCTAGAGTATTATGTTATCGATGCGGACAAATTTCCGCACTGACAGGAATTAATTTTTAATATTCAGGAGGGACTTTTAATATGGCACGTGTTATTTCTGATGATTGTGTATCTTGTGGAACCTGCGCTGGAGAGTGCCCGGTTGGAGCAATCTCTGAGGGCGATGGAAAGTATGTTATCGACGCTGATTCCTGCGTTGATTGCGGCGCCTGCGAAGCAGCATGCCCGACCGGAGCTATCTCTCAGGCATAATCGGGTTGAACTGATCCGGGCAAACAGACGCCGGTGCGTGTTACGCATCGGCGTCTTGCTGTCTTACGTTATCTGACCGGCGTTTCTTCTGCTGTGCCGGACGGACAGATTTTTACGGAGAAAGAAATGATTAAGAAAATTGATAAACATATGACGGTTACGGAAATCCTCAATATCGACCCTATGATCTCCAATATTCTTGCCGCACACGGCATGACCTGCCTTTTCTGCGGTGCGGCGGTTAATGAATCCCTTGAGGATGCCTGCCGCGTTCATGGATTTGACGATGATTATGTCGATATCATGGTTGAGCAGATCAATGATTTCATCGGCAGTCCCGAGAACGGCTGAGAGCAGCAGGAAGTCAGAGGATCAGATATTGCGGAGCACACGGAAGTAATCGGTATACAGTCTGCGGAATCCGAGTGCTTCGTACATACGGACAGCGGGATCATTCCCCCTCACAACCTGCAGATAGGCATGGCGTGCGCCGTGCCGCCGGCCTTCTTCCATGATGGTGCGGACGATTCTTTTTGCGAGGTGGCGTCTTCTGTAATCGGGATGTACATGGATGGCGTAAACGCCCACATAGTCCCTGTCCAGAATGCCGAGCCCGGTACCTACGATCCGTCTTTCGGTATCGGCCGTGCGGATGCTGATGCAGAAAGTTTCCTTGGGAATCGCCTGATACATGGAAGGCACGACTTTCCGGTGCATGACGTTGGTGGTGCCTTTCAGCTGAAACAGCGCCTCGATCCATGACGCCGGAATGAAGAGGTTTATTTCGAGCCTTACATTTTCCTGTCCGGGTTCACGGAACAGTGCTGCAGCATCCGACGCGCCGCCGGGTACAGCTGAACCTTCAGGCGTCGGGATATCGCATACCATATTGTCATTTTCGTGCTCTGTCAGATAACCGCGGTCAGCGAGCATAGCATCAAAGGAAGGGTCAATCAGCGGGGAGATTTTAAAAATCGACGGCGTCCCCCAGCGACGGTATGCTTCCTCTACATATCTGATTTTTTCATCGAGCGGGATGGCAGAGGCTCCGATCTGTTCCACGCAGTTGGTCCTGTGCGTGTAGAAATAGGAAAAACGGAGCAGCCAGCCGTCATATATTTCAATCTGGTGAGAAGGCCACGCGTTGAGCGACAGGTCTTCGATTTTTTTTATTCTGGGATCCATGATTATCCTCCGTACCGCGACATTGTAGCACGGTCCCGGGAAAACTTCTATCAGAATGAGAAACTGATATGAAAAATCGTTACCGGCCGGACAGGAAGCTTCCGGGCGGCCGGATCCGCCAGTCTTGAAATGCCAACATCGCGGTATGCGTATGCCGCAGGCTGTGGGCGGCCGGATCCGCCAGTCTTGAAATGGCCGTCCGGTTGAGATATAATGCATCTGTATGTCATGAATATGGCGAAGAATAACAGCATTGCAATCCAATGAGCATGGCGAAGGAAGCTGATCACAGGGAGGAACAGATCAATGTCCAGAACATTGAGAATTATTGATGGAATATTAATAGCGCTTCTGATCATTGCCGCGGCACTGACGTATCTGCCGCAGGTGTTCGGCGTAAATACCGTGGCGGTCGGAGCGGATAAGCTCGGAAATGCGGAGGTCGGCTCCCTGATTTATTCTGAGCAGGAGAAGACAAGTTCAGTTCAGAAGGGAGACAGTATCCTGAATCTGACGGATGATGCTGTCAGCATCTATACCGTTGTCAGCTATGATCCTTCTGCCAATACGGTTGATGTGGAGGGCGGAGAAGAGACGACATATAAGCTTTCAGAGAACTATCTCCGCGTCGTGAGAGTTATCCCCTATGTCGGATTTTTCCTGCTTGCCACGCAGACACAGAAAGGTCTGATCATGCTTGGCGTGATCGTCTGCTACATTATTGTGTCGCTTGTGATTGCCGCACTGATCAGAAAACCTTCAGAATATGAAGATGATTTTGACGACAATTATGATGACGATGATGAGGAAGAAGACGAATTCTACCGCGGTCTTGCTGAAAAGAAGAAGGATAAAGATAAAGGATCTGATAAGAAGAGCAGCAGACACAGCTCAGACAGATCCGTTCAGAAGAAGCCCGCAAAGAAAGCAGCAAAGAATACGGCTGACCGGGATGATGACGGTATGACGGAGCTTTCCGGCGATGAGGTTCCGGAGGAGGCGCAGGCGGACAGCAGCGACAGAGTCAATACACAGTCGCTGACGGATGTACAGGCAGCGCTCGAGGCGGCGCTGGAGGCACAGCCGCTGAACCACACGGGCGAGCTTCCGGCAGATCAGGTTGAGTCAGCAGCGCGGAATTCCGGAAACGCAGCTGCCGATGATGATCCGAACAAACCGAACGTCAATGAAAACGGTGAGATTGAGCTGGCCATGCCGGTGCGCACCGCAGATGAAATCCTCTCAAAGGCCTATGCGGCAGGACTCGATCCCAATGTAGAGGAAGACAAAAGCACAGGGGTAACGCTTGTGGATTACAGTGACTGCCTGTGATAAAACTGAAAGACGAGATAAGAAAAAGACCGTCGCATCATATGCGGCGGTCTTTCCATTTTGAAATGCCTTCCTGAAATGTGCCGGACTGTTCATGATCCCGATCCGGTACCGGGCTTCGTTTCTTATCTTTGTTTCCGCTCCTTCGTTCTTATGATGAGGAAGAGGACAGACTGGTCAGATTTTCAGGATCTTTCAGATCCACTTCATATACATCCGAGGTAAGAATTTCTCCGTCCGGATAATAGATCGTGAACCAGAAGCGCATTTTATTACCGAAGGAAGAGGGCACGCTGAAGCTGGACGAGAATTCCGTGACGGCATCATCCGTTGCTGTGCCCTCAATGTTGTGCGCTTCCATTTCGTCTGTTATGACATCATCATCGGCAGTGCTGCCGGCACTGCTGTCAGCACTGCTGTCCGCAGGGGCACAGGAGAGGGATACGGTTCCGGCGTCGGAATTCAGTCCGCGCAGGTAGATCAGGACGGAGCCGTCATCGTTTCTGCTGACCTCGGGCTGCAGATTGTGCCGGATCCGATCGATCATGGAGTCTGTCAGGGAAACGCCCGCTTTATCCATGAGAAATTCGGACTTATTTGCCATTTCCGTGTCCATGACATCCTGTCCTTCGGATTCTGTCAGGGTCTTTTCTGTTGAAAACAGGTTGGTGCCGAGCCCCAGCCGGTTGCCTTTAAAGGTCGCACCGAGTGATGCCAGCGTCGTTGGGAAGAGGTCCATCGTAGAATATTCTCTTGTCAGGTCAGGATCTTCCGGCTGTACGGCGGGATTGATGACGCACACGTAGGTCTTGCGCTGATAATCTGAGGGAACATCTTCGCAGAAATCCGAGTCCATTGTCGTGTGATCGCCGCTCAGGATAATGGTCGTGTTATCATAAAAATCCTGTTTCTGTACCCAGTTCACAAAATTGTACAGCTGACGGCTGGAGCATGCGATGACATTGGCATACTGGTTGTCTCCGAAACGGTTATCACACAGATCACATACATAACCGTCCTCAAAGTGAGTATCGACAGTCAGCATGGTCAGATTGAACGGCTGATCGGATGACGCAAGTTCCTTCAGCGTCTGTTTTGCATAAGAAAAGAGTTTTTTATCTTCATATCCCCAGAACACGTAATAATCGGAAGGAATCCGCTCAGTATCGATGGCCCAGTGATAATCGCGGATGTCAAAATCACCGTGATCCTGGAAGAAGAGCCTGCGGCCTCCGAAGGTTGCATCGGAGCCGAGGAGAAATGTCTGCTGATAGCCCTCGTCATCAAGGATGTCGCCGAGCGTTGTCAGTTCCGGGAAGAAACTTGTCTGGGTATCCATGTTGTTTCGTGTGAGGGAAGTCTGAAGCGGCACCCCGGAGGACTGAGCAAAAATTCCCGCCATCGTGTATCCGCAGTTGGGGTATACGATGCCGCCGTTCAGCCTGCCTGAATTTCCGGCGAAGCATTCGTTGTTCTGAGCAAGTTCCGTGAGCTCCGGAATTACATTCTCATCAAAGGCACCGCCGTCTTTCTGATCAGAATAGGTCATTTCCATGGATTCCAGGTAAATATAGATCAGGTTTCGCTTTTTCTTCGGGAAAACAATGTCTGCCGTCTTCGGATCGGCATAGTTTGATTCGATAAAAACAGATCTGGAATTCTGCGACTGAAGGTAATCAGAGAGCTTTGTCCGGTCGGCAAAACGCATCACAGAAAAAACAATCATTAATATAGAAGAAATTATTTCGCCGGCAATGATCCGGCGATAAACAGCGGGATGCTTTTTCCGCAGGATGGCAGCGGCAGCGGCTGCGGCAGCGGTGATGATGCCTGCCGGCAGAAAAACCTCAAGGAAGAGCGAACGGAAGATGTCGCCTCCGGTGCCTGTCGTCGGTGCCGTCAGGTGGAAAACCATTTCGTCCATTGTGAGTCCAGCCCAGACACTGAGCGCCCACAGCTGTGCGAACAGAACAAGAAGGCCGAGACAGAAGAGAACAATGGAGACTATCGTAATAAACAGGCCGGGCATTCTGACCGCTTTTTCTGTCTTTCCGGCAGACGCGGCCGCAGCTGTGCTGTCCGGAACAGCGGATATACCGGATGATAATGAATCAGAATGAGACATGGTAAACCTTCCTGCATCAGAAATCGTGGGCCGTCAGGAATATAAATCATCAGGATACATAAAAAAACGGGCCTTAAGGCACTTTTTATGGTTAGTTTACACAGAAATCACATTCTTTTCAAGTCCGGGATGGACAGGGATGAGAAGGTGTGTTACAGCGGATGGTAAAGAGTGAACAGTAAACATCTATATCATACAAGATGCCACAGTACTGTATTAAGCCCGACTGCTCCATTGCTGCGCGATTCCCGCAGTCGGCACATGAGACCGACTTCGTCGGTCTGACGCGGCGTTCGCCTCACCGCATCACACTTCGTGTGTGCGGATGCGGCTCA
>ONOC01000096.1 GCA_900319355.1 uncultured Eubacteriales bacterium
TAACTTTGATGCTTACGGACCGATCCTTCTCGGACTGAATGCGCCGATCAATGATCTGTCCAGAGGATGCAACGCGCTGGAGGTTTACTCCATGGCGATCATCACGGCGGCTCTTGCCTGAATGTTCAGGAAGACGGCGATTTTTCTGCATAACGTACACATGCCCGGCGCATGGAGCGTCAGGCATGTCTTTTTGTTCCAGGTATAAAACCGGCCGCACGGCAGATCATGAAGACAGATCCGATAAGAGATCTGCTGAGAGATATGATAAGAGATCTGCTGAGAGATATGAATGATGAAAAAACTGCGGCCCGGGGATTTTTACATATTCAGGAGGATGAGATGAAAGTATTAATTATCAACTGCGGAAGCTCTTCACTGAAATATCAGGTCATCGACTCTGATTCAGAAGAGGTTCTGGCCAAGGGACTCTGCGAAAGAATCGGAATCGACGGACGTCTGGTATACCAGAAGGCCGGCCTCGACAAGGAAATTACGGAAGCTCCCATGCCTACGCATAAGGAAGCCATTCAGATGGTTCTGGATGCTCTTCAGAATCCGAAGACAGGCGTGATCAGTTCTCTGAAGGAAATTGATGCAGTAGGTCACCGTGTCGTTCACGGCGGCGAGGAGTTCTCCGGTTCTGTTCTGATCACCGATGAAATGATCAAGGCTGTTGAGAACTGCACAGATCTGGCTCCGCTGCACAATCCGGCGAACCTGATCGGTATCCGTGTATGCAAGGAACTGATGCCCGGTACGCCGATGGTAGGATGCTTCGATACCGCCTTCCATCAGACCATGCCGGCAAAGGCTTATCTGTATCCGATCCCGATCGAGTACTATGAGAAGTATCATATCCGTAAATACGGCTTCCACGGCACTTCCCACAGTTTTGTATCCAAAGAGACGGCGAAGTTCCTCGGCCTGGATCTGAACCATTCCAAAATCATTGTCTGCCACCTCGGCAACGGCGCATCGATCAGCGCGGTTAAGGACGGCAGGTGTATCGATACCTCGATGGGTCTCACCCCGCTGGCAGGTCTCTGCATGGGCACCCGTTCCGGTGATGTAGATCCTTCCATCGTCGAGTTCCTCGGCAAGAAGCTGAACCTCGACGCTTCCGGCGTCCTTCAGATCCTGAACAAGAAGTCCGGCGTACTCGGCCTGTCCCGCGGTCTTTCCAGCGACTTCCGTGACCTGTCCGCTGCTGCAGAATCCGGCAACAGGGACGCTCAGAATGCACTGGATGTCTTCTGCTACAGAGTGACAACGACGATCGGTGCTTACATCGCAGCACTGGACGGCGTAGATGCCATCGCATTCACCGCAGGTATCGGCGAGAACGACAAGGATGTACGTTCGACCGTTATGAACAACTTCCATTACATGGGCATCAGGATTGACGAAGAGAAGAACAGCATCCGCGGAGAGAATGTAAAAATCTCCACCGATGACTCAAAGGTTGCAGTCTGCGTCATCCCGACCAACGAAGAGCTGGCGATCTGCCGCGATACCGTAGCTGTCCTTTCTGAGAACAAGTGATCTGAGAATAAGTGACCTGACTGACGGGAGATCTTTCAGGCCACGGTCGCACGCAAAGAGGTTCAGACGCGACATCCGCAGGCGCCGGTGCTTAATGAGTCCGAGCGAAAGCGAAGGACGAATTTATGCACCGCTGCGCTGAGGACAAGCGAGAGCGCGTCGCGCCTGAACCTCTTTGTGTGCTCCGTGGCCAAGGACAGGCGAGAGCGTGTCGAGGCTGGAAGTCTCCATGTGTGACAGTGGCTGGCAAAGAGTGAACAGTAACACAAATTCAGCCTGCGTTGCAGAAAAACATTGACATTCCTGCGGCAAATGTGTATAGTATATCGAGTGCGAGTCAGATTTTGAACAGTTCTGACAGCAGGAACTGAGTTCTTATATTTGAAGTTTACCGCAAGGGAGGTGTAACCATGTCTATCTGCCCGAAGAATAAGTCTTCCAGATCTCACAGGGACAAGAGAAGAGCTAACTGGAAAATGGCAGCTCCGAATCTTGTCAGATGCAGCAAATGCGGAGCACTGATGATGCCGCACAGAGTCTGCAAGAACTGCGGAACCTACAACAAGAAACAGGTTCTTGATGTAGAAGACTGATATTGAATAAGAGCATGAACGAGGACCGCTGCACGCAATGCGTGCGGCGGTTTTCTGCGTTCATTGACATGAAAAATGACGCATGATATAATTTTATGACTGTTGCCAAACGGCACCTCCGGCTCATCATGCCGGGGAAGATTTTTCTGTCTTACAGATTTAATAACAGATTTCATAGTAAAAAGGGGAATAAACCAGATGAAGGGTAAAAAAATAACAGGACTTGTTGCGGCATGCGCGACGGCCGCGATGCTTTTATCAGGCTGCTCCTTTGACAGCGGTATGCAGTCCATTGTTTCTTTCGTCATGAAGGGTGAGAATACCGGCAACGGAGAGTCTGTTGTTTCTTCTTCTTCGGAGAGCGGTATTCCGGTCAATACAAAGAAGTTTGATTCCTCTCTTCAGGAACCGACATTTACCCAGGACCTTTCCGGTACGATCAATGTCACCACCGGCACGAAGGTGACCCTGCAGGTTATTGCTGGCGTAGGCGACGGCGGAACGGTCGGATATCAGTGGTATTCTAATAATGTAGAATCTAATGCCGGCGGCACGCTGATCGAGGGGGCAACCGGATCTTCGTATACGCCGGATACGTCCAAAAAGGGCAAGACATTTTATTATGTAGTAGCTGTCAATGATCATGGCAATGCGATCAATGAGTCGACCAGCCAGTGCGAAGGCGTTGCTGCCTGGGAGAATATGTACTGGCAGCAGGATGCGGATAACGGCGGTTATCAGTACCTGAACCATGATGACGGAACCTATCCTTCGAACTCCACGATGGAGATCGACGGCGTGACCTATACGTTTGATGAAAACGGCTATGCTGTTGATCCGTCGACGGGAAGCATGATTGATGTGACGACCGGACAGCCGGTGGCATCTGATTCATCTGCTTCATCATCCGCTTCCGGTTCTTCTGCCTCATCTTCGTCAGGAGACCAGGCGGCTGCGGATCAGAGTGCCGCGGACCAGGCCGCTGACCAGAACGCCGGCGATCAGGCTGCTGCCGATCAGGCCGCTGATCAGGGCACCGGGGATCAGGCTGCGGCTGACCAGGGTACACAGGGACAGTAAACCCGCCTTCACAGGCGCTTCTGTAATAAGGTATAAAGACGGGAGATGTGTGATTCATGAGCAATCAGATCAGAATCGTTGTTGATGCCATGGGCGGGGATTACGCGCCTGCTGAAACGGTAAAGGGCGCGGTTGACGCACTTCAGGAGAACAGCAGAATCAGAATTATTTTTACCGGCGATGAAAAGGCTATCCGGGCAGAGCTCGCTAAGTACAGCTTTCCGGAAGACAGGACGGAGATTGTCGGAACCAGTCAGGTGATTGAAACCGGCGAGCCGCCCGTCAGTGCCATTCAGAGCAAGAAGGATTCTTCTCTTGTGGTGGGGCTCCGTCTTGTCCATGAGAGCAAAGCTGACTGCTTTGTTTCATCAGGCAGCAGCGGAGCGGTGCTTGTCGGCGGGCAGGCCATTGTAAAGAAAATCCGCGGCATACACAGGGCGCCTCTTGCACCGGTGCTTCCGACGGCAAAGGGTCCCTCGCTTCTGATCGACTGCGGAGCCAATGTGGATCCGAGACCTCAGCATCTGGTTCAGTTCGCTGTGATCGGTTCTATCTATATGAAGAGCGTCTGCAACATCGAAAATCCTTCAGTGAAGCTTCTGAATATCGGTGCAGAAGAGGAAAAGGGCGATGAGCTCCGCAAGGAAACCTATCAGCTGCTGAAAGCGTGTCCGGAGATCCGGTTCGAAGGCAATATCGAAGCACGCGATGTGCCGTACGGCGGTGCCGATGTCATCGTCACGGATGCTTTTTCCGGCAATATTCTGCTGAAGATGTACGAGGGTGTCGGAAGTGTGATGCTTCATGAACTGAAGGACGGCCTGACTTCAAACCTCAGGGCAAAAATCGGCGCGGCGCTTGCGCTCCCGTCGCTGAAGTCGACCATGAAGAAGTTCGATATCACCAATTACGGCGGTGCTCCGCTGCTCGGCCTCAAAGGCCTCGTCGTGAAGACACACGGCAATGCGAAAGCCAAGGAGTTTAAAAATACGATCCTGCAGTGTGTGACGTTCTATGATGAGGATGTCAACAGCAGGATCATGGAATATCTCAGCAAACAGAAACAGGAACGTGAGGCGACGGAAGATGGAGCTTGAATTTCTGCAGCAGTTGATCGCAGAAGTGCTTCATGTAGACCGGCGTGAGGTGATTCCGGAAACCAGGTTCACTGAGGACCTCGGAGCGGATTCACTGGATCTGTTCCAGATTTTTACTAAAACAGAAGAGAAATTTGCGATCAGAGTGCCTGATGATCGGTGGCACAGCGTCCGGACGGTAGGCGATGTGATTGAACTCATTCGAGAATCGAATGGGAGATTCGGCGATTTTTGTGGATGAAGACTGCTTCCGTTCGAATAAAGCTGAAGCAGTCTTCATCCATTCACGGGGAAAAACGCACGGAGAATCAATATGTCTGAAAAAAGAGAAGAAAAGATGACGGAAGCCGGGGAAGAGGAGAAGCTTTCTGAACTGGAAAAAAAGATGGGATATCATTTTCATTCGAAGGCGCTTCTGAAGCACGCACTGTGCCACACCTCATGGGCGAATGAAAACAGGCTCGGCCACGCCGGGAGCAACGAGCGTCTGGAATTTCTCGGTGACGCTGTGCTTGAGGCGGTATCCAGCGAGTATCTCTATCACTATTATCCGGATATACCGGAGGGAGATCTCTCAAAAATCCGCGCCAGTCTCGTCTGTGAGCCGGCACTGGCCTATGATGCACGCCAGATCGGCCTGCCTGATTATCTGTACCTCGGCAGAGGAGAGGATGCCACCGGAGGACGTCACCGTGATTCCGTTGTGTCTGATGCGATGGAAGCGACGATCGGTGCCGTTTTTCTCGACGGCGGCTTTGATGAGGCAAAGAAGTATATTCTCCGCTATGTCATGGATGATGTGGAGCACAAGCAGCTGTTCCACGACAGCAAGACAAAGCTGCAGGAACTGATCCAGTCCTCTTCGGAAAGTGCACCTGAGTATGAGATCACGGACGAAAAGGGACCGGAACATGACAAGACGTTTGAGGCCTGCGTCCGTGTGGACGGCAGGGTCATCGGAACCGGAACGGGCCATTCCAAGAAGGCCGCGGAGCAGCAGGCCGCCTATCACGCGCTGGTGTCGCTGGGCGGACGCAGATCGCAGGACGGAACAGGCATACTTAAAACACAGAAGATATAGGCGTAAACGGCATGTACCTGAAATCACTGGAAATGCAGGGATTTAAATCCTTTGCAGGAAAGACAAGACTGGAATTTCATAACGGCGTGACGGCCATCGTCGGGCCGAACGGCTCCGGCAAGAGCAATGTCGGCGACGCGGTGCGCTGGGTACTCGGAGAACAGAGCGCGAAACAGCTCAGAGGCGGCAACATGGCCGACGTGATTTTCTCCGGGACGGAGACGAGAAAACCACTCGGATTCGCCATGGTATCCATCACGCTGGACAATTCGGACAGAAAACTGAATCTTGATGCTGATGAGGTTATGGTCACCAGAAAGCTGTACCGCTCCGGTGAGAGCGAGTATCTGCTGAACGGTCATGCCTGCAGGCTGAAGGATATCAATGAGCTTTTCTACGATACCGGTATCGGCAAGGAAGGCTATTCCATCATCGGCCAGGGCCAGATCGACAAAATTCTGAGCGGCAGACCGGATGACCGGCGGGAGCTTTTCGATGAGGCCGCCGGCATCGTGAAATTCAAAAGAAGAAAAATTGAGTCACAGAGGAAACTCGCCGATGAGCAGTCCAACCTCGTCAGGGTCAACGATATTCTCTCCGAAGTGGAAAAGCAGGTCGGACCGCTGAAAAAGCAGTCGGAAAAGGCAGAGGCATACCTGTCAAAAAGGGACCGGCTCAGAACCTCGGAGATCATGCTTTTTCAGATCGACGGAGATCTCACGGAACAGCAGGAGAAAAATCTGACGGATAAAAAGCAGATTGCTTCCGGTCACCTCGCGGATACGGAGAAGCAGCTGGAGAAAACGAGACGGGAATACGATGAAATCGAGGTCCGTCTCGGGGAACTTGACAGCCGGATTGCCGCGTCCCGTGAAAAGGCGCAGAAGGCTGTACTGGAAAAACAGCAGCAGGAGGGGCAGACGGATGTGCTCCGCGAGCAGATGAAGGCCGCGGAACAGAACCGGCAGATGCTTGAAAACCGGCTTGCTTCCATCGATAAAGAAAAGGAAGAACGGCAGGCCACCCTGGATGAACAGAAAAAGGAGCGCGAAGCGCTTTCCGCATCGGTTCAGCAGGCGGAGAAAACAAAAGACGAGAAGGACAGTGCGGCCGAAGCCATCAGAACGGAGATCGGCACGTACCAGTCCGGGGCCGAGGCCGGAAAATCTGATATGATCCGTCTTCTGAATGACCGCTCGACGATCCGCGAGCGCGTGCAGCGCTACGATACCATGCTGGAGCAGATCGGCATCAGGCGGTCGGAGCTGAATTCCCGCATGCTGAACATGAAGCAGCAGGCTGCGGAAGAACAGGAAACGATGAAGAAACTGGAAAGCGAACTTCAGAGCGTTTCCGAAGAGGCTGCCGGCAAACAGAAGGCACTTGATTCGACAAACGAAACGCTTGCCTCCTGCAAGAAGAGACTGACGGAGGACAACAGCCGTCTCGAAGATCTGCAGACGCAGTATCACAGAGAATCGTCCAGACTTGAATCACTCCGTTCCATTGCGGAAAGCTATGAGGGATATGCCAACAGTATCCGCAGGGTCATGGAGCAGAAAGACAGGAATCCGGGCATTCATGGTGTGGTGGCCGATCTGATCCGCACAAAGAAGGAATATGAGACAGCCATCGAGACAGCACTCGGCGGTTCCGTGCAGAACATCGTTACAGATAACGAATCAACTTCCAAATATCTGATCGAGTATCTGAAACGCGGCCACTTCGGACGCGCCACCTTCCTTCCGCTCACTGCCATGAGGGAAGAAAAGCCGTTTGAGAGAAGAGATGTGCTCTCCGAACCCGGCGTCATCGACTGTGCGGAAAACATCGTCACCTGTGAACCGATCTATAAGGGCGTTGTCAATCGACTGCTGGGTCGCACAGTTGTCGTCGACACGATCGATCATGCCATCGCGGTAAGCAGGAAATATCATCAGAGTATCCGCATGGTGACGCTGACGGGTGAGCTCTTAAGCCCGGGCGGTTCGATGACCGGCGGTTCCTTTAAATATAATAATAATCTTCTCGGCCGGAAACGTCAGATTCAGGAACTGGAAGTGCTGGTGTCCAGGCTGAAAAATGATCTGGAGCACATCAGAACCGACATTGAGGAGACCAAGAAGGTCCGCAACGCGGCGAGAGAGGATCTCTCCCGCGATACGGAAGAGATGCAGCAGCTCAGCCTGAAGCTGAATGCCGCAAAAATCAATTATGACAACGGAAAAAAGAGATCCGATTCCTTTCAGGAGGAATATGACAGCCTGAAAAAGGAGCGGACGGAGATCGAGCAGCAGATCGCCGAGATCACGGAGAAGAACCGGCTGATCGGTGATGAGCTTCATGATTCCGAAAAATCTGAGGCGGATCTCCGGGAAAAAATCCGCGAGATGACCGATAAGTCAGACCGGCTCTCGGAAAAGCTCAGACAGGCGCAGGACGAACGGAATCAGGCGATGCTTGATTTTTCCAATCTGCAGCAGCAGCTGACCTTCCTTGATGAGAAGATCCGCAGCCAGCAGGAAGAAATTGCGAAACTTGACGGCGAGAAGGAAAGTGTCGGTCAGGAGATTCAGGCCGGCGACGGGAATTCCGATGCCAGAAAGCACGCCATCGAGGAGCTCAGAAAATCGGCGGAGGAAAGTGCGAAGACTGCCGAAGAAGCTTCCGGGCAGGTGAAGGCCCTGGAACAGGAGAAAGAGGAGCTCAACCGGGACCATCATTCCTTCTTCGAAGAACGTGATCGTCTCAGCGGCGAGAAATCCGACATGGAACAGGAAATCTTCCGTCTGGACGCGCAGCTGGAGAAAGTCCGCTCGACGCGTGACGATCAGATCAGCGGTCTGTACGAGCAGTACGGCATCACCCCGGATCAGGCTGATGCGGTTCACTTTGATGAGCTTCCCGAGAGAGGAGCGCTGAAGAAGGATATCAGTACGCTGAAATCGGAAATCAGTGCGCTCGGCGCGGTCAATGTAAACGCCGTCGAGGAATACAGGGAAATGAAGGAGCGCTATGATTTCCTGAAGACGCAGCATGATGACCTGATTAAGGCAACGGATGAGCTGAACGGCATCATCGCGCAGCTGGATGAAGGCATGAGAACGCAGTTCCGCGAGAAGTTCGAACAGATCCGGACAGAGTATGACCGCGTATTCCGCCAGCTGTTCGGCGGCGGCAAGGGCGATCTCGAGCTGGTTGAAGGCGAGGATATTCTGGAATCAGGCGTCATCATTACGGCTCAGCCGCCGGGAAAGAAACTGCAGAATATGATGCAGCTGTCCGGCGGAGAAAAAGCCCTTTCGGCGATAGCGCTGCTTTTTGCCATTCAGAATCTGAAGCCGTCGCCGTTCTGTCTGCTTGACGAGATCGAGGCGGCGCTGGATGACAACAACGTCGGCCGTTTTGCAGGCTACCTGCATAAGCTGACGAAAAATACACAGTTCATTGTGATCACACACCGCCGGGGCACCATGGCTGAGGCGGACAGACTGTACGGCATCACCATGCAGGAAAAGGGTGTGTCGACGCTTGTTTCGGTTGATCTGATCGAATCACAGCTCGATGCATAACCGGAAACGGAGGTTGGTATGGCTAATTTTTTCAGCCGGCTTTTTAAGGGACTGACCAAATCCAGAAACACCATCAGCGAGAATCTGGATGAAGCATTCGGCTGTGAGGAAATCAATGATGAATTCTATGACAATCTGGAGGAAGCACTCGTGGCCAGCGACATGGGCATTGAGACAACCGAGACTGTCATTGAGAACCTGAAGCAGATCGTTGAAGACCTTGAGATCAGAAAACCGGCAGAGTGCAAGAAATATATGATCGACTGCTTCCGCCAGCAGATGAGGGTGTCGGAGGCGGATTATACCTTTGAAAACAGAAAATCCGCGGTTCTTGTTGTCGGCGTCAACGGCGTCGGCAAGACGACCACGGTCGGAAAGCTGGCCGCGAAGTATCACGCGGCAGGCAAAAAGGTGATGATTGCAGCCGCGGATACCTTCCGTGCGGCGGCGATTCCGCAGCTGGAGACCTGGGCCGGTCGGGCAGGGGTGGAAATTATCACCGGTCAGGAGGGCGCGGATCCTTCTTCTGTTGTCTATGACGCGGCGATGGCGGCAAAGTCCAGGAATACGGATATTCTGCTGATCGATACGGCGGGGCGTCTGCACAACAAGAAGAATCTCATGAATGAGCTGGGAAAAATCTACAAGACCCTGAGCAAGGCATATCCCGAGGC